>NZ_RHFI01000019.1:0-55250 GCF_003718685.1 Marichromatium sp. AB31
AGCCAGAGCCAGAGCCAGAGCCAGAGCCAGAGCCAGAGCCAGAGCCAGAGCCAGAGCCAGAGCCAGAGCCAGAGCCAGAGCCAGAGCCAGAGCCAGAGCCAGAGCCAGAGCCAGAGCCAGCGCCAGCGCCAGCGCCAGCGCCAGAGCGCCCCGCCGTCGCCGCCTCGGTCGACGTCGAAGAGGACAGCGTCGCCGCGCCCGACCCCGAGCTCGCGACCCTGTTCCTGGAGGACGCGCGCGAGCTGCTCGACAAGCTCGACGCCGAGTTCCAGGCCTGGCAGCTCGCGCCCCAGCAGCTCGAGCCGCTCGACGGCATCAACCGCATCCTCCATACCCTCAAGGGCAGCGCCCGGCTCACCGGGCTGACGGTGATCGGTGACCTCAGTCACGCTCTCGAGACCCGGCTCAAGGCGATCCACGACGATCAGCGCGCGATCACCGACACCACCCTGGAGCTGGCGCAGCGCGCCGTCGACGCCCTCGCCAATCAGGTCGAGGCGCTCGAGCGCGGCGCCCCGGTGCCGCGTCTCTCGGCGCTGGTGGCGGCGCTCGACGGGGTCGAGGAGCAACCGAGTGGCGCCGGCGGGACCCCGACGCCGGTCGCCGAGCTGCACCCGCTCACCTCCGAGGTCCCGGCTCAGCTGGCTCAGCCGACACCGGCGACGCCGGCGCCGAGCGTGCCGGAGACCGCCGCGGCGCAGATCCGGGTGCGCGCCGACCTGCTCAACCAGCTCGTCGACGACGCCAGCGAGATCAGCATCTATCGCGCCCGTCTCAGTCAGCGCAACGCCCAGTTCGGCTTCAGCCTCGGCGAGCTGGAGCAGACGTTGAGCCGGCTGCGCGGCCAGCTGCGCGCCCTCGAACTGGAGACCCAGCGTCAGCTGCGCGGCCGCGGCGAGGAGACGGAGACCGATGAGGGTGGCGAGCAGGGCTTCGACCGGCTCGAGTTCGATCGTTTCTCGAACCTGCACCAGCTCTCCGGGAGCCTCGCCGAGACCCTCGACGATCTGGGCAGCGTCAAGGAGTTGCTCGGCGGCTATCAGCGCGAGGTCGCCGATCTGCTGACCCAGCAGGCGCGGCTCGCCGACGACCTCCAGCACGGCCTGTTGCGCACCCGGCTGGTGCCCTTCGTGCAAGTGGTGCCGCGGCTGCACCGACTGGTGCGCCAGACCGCCGAGAGCCTGGGCAAGTCGGCGCGACTGGAGGTGATCGGTCCCGAGGTGGCGCTCGATCGCGCGGTGCTCGACCGGCTGGTGGCGCCGCTCGAGCACCTGCTGCGCAACGCCGTCGATCACGGTCTGGAGACCCCCGAGGCGCGCCTCGCGGCGGGCAAGCCGGAGACCGGCGCGCTGGTGCTGGCGCTGCGTCGCGAGGGCAACGATGCGCTGATCAGCCTGAGCGACGACGGCAAGGGGATGGATCTGGATGCGATCCGCGCCAAGGCGATCGCCCGCGAGATGCTCTCGCCCGAGGCCGAGATCCCCGACGAGGCGCTGCTGCAGTTCGTCCTCGAACCCGGCTTCACCACCCGCAGCGAGGTCACCCAGATCTCCGGGCGCGGGGTCGGGCTCGATGTCGTCGCCTCCGAGATCAAGGCCGCCAACGGCGGCATCGATCTCACCTCGCGCCGCGGTCAGGGGGCGACCTTCACCATCCGTCTGCCGTTGACCCTGGCGATGATCGAGGCCTTCCTGGTCAAGGTCGGCGAGAACGTCTACGCGGTGCCGCACAGCAGCGTCGAGGCGGTGGCGCGCATCGATCGCGAGCAGCTCGTCGCGATCCACGCCGGCGCCCAACGTCGCTTCAGTCATCTCGGCCAGGACTATCAGGTGGTCTATCTCGGCGGCGTGCTCGATCCGCACCAGGAGCCCGAGCTCGGCGAGCAGCGCCGCTTGCCGCTGCTGCTGGCACGGGTCGGCGAGCAGCGCGTGGCGCTGCAGGTCGACAGCCTGATCGAGAGCCAGCGCATCCTGGTCAAGCCGCTCGGTCCGCAGCTGGCCGATGTGCGCTGGCTGAGCGGCGGCACCGTGCTGCCCGACGGTCGGGTGGCGCTGATCCTCGATGCCCTGGCGCTGCTGCGCTCCAAGGCGCTGCAGGAGTACCGCCCGGCCCGCGGCGCCGACACCCGCGGCGAGAGTCCGGTGTGCGTGATGGTGGTCGACGACTCGCTGACGGTGCGCCGCGTCACCAGCCGCCTGCTGCGACGTGAGGGCATGGAGGTGATCACCGCCAAGGACGGGGTCGAGGCGCTGACCCTGCTCGATGCGCGGATGCCCGACCTGCTGCTGCTCGATATCGAGATGCCGCGGATGGACGGCTTCGAGCTGACCCGCCACATCCGTCGCTCCGAGCGACTGCGCGCGCTGCCGATCATCATGATCACCTCGCGCACCGGCGAGAAGCACCGCAAGCACGCCCTCGATCTCGGTGTCGACCGCTATCTCGGCAAGCCCTATCAGGAATCGCAGCTGCTCGGCGAGATCGCCTCGGTGCTCACGGGGGCTGCGTCATGATCCCGCGACAGGGAGGCGCCGATCACGGCGAGGTGCGGGTGATGTTGCTGCCCACCCAGGGGCGCGATCTGCTGGTGCCGGCGAGCGCGGTGGCCGAGATCGTCTCGGCAGACGCGGTGCAGCCGCTCCCCGATACGCCCGAGTGGCTGCTCGGTGAGCTGCAGTGGCGTGGTCGGCGGGTGCCGGCGGTGGCCTTTGCGCCACCGCCCGAGGGGCAGGGGCGAGGGCGGGCGCATGCGCGGGTGGTGGTCTGCTTCATGCCCGCGGGGAACCCGGCGCTGCCCTTCGTCGCGCTCTACAGTCGCGGCATGCCGCGGCTCGAGCGGGCGGCGCCGGACAACCTGATCACGGAGCAGGACCCGCACCCCTTCGCCCTGTCGGCGCTCGCGCTCGGCGAGCGTCACGCCTGGCTGCCCGATTTCGCCGCGCTCGAGCGCGCCCTGCTCGCCGCCCAGGCGTCGGACTGACTCGTCCCGGCGGCGCGAGCGGCACTTGAACCGTGTCTCCCGGTCCGCTGTCGCCGTCACTCGACATGCCCATCCTCGACCCTCAGGAGTTCGTCATATGTCCGTCGATCCACCCCGGCTCGAGCAGATGCTCGGGGCACTCGTCTCGACCGCGTCGGTGAGCTGTGTCGACCCCGCCCTCGATCAGAGCAATCGCCCGCTGGTGGCACTGCTCGCCGAGTGGACGGAGCGGGCCGGTTTCCGCGTCGAGGTGCTCGATGTGCCGGGGCATCCCGGCAAGGTCAATCTGGTGGCGACCCTGGGCGCGGGGACGGACGGGCTGGTGCTCGCCGGACATACCGATACCGTCCCCTTCGACGCGTCGCGCTGGAGCCACGATCCGCTGCGCCTGACTGAGGTCGACGGGCGTTACTACGGGCTCGGCATCGCTGACATGAAGGCCTTCTTCGCGCTCGTCCTGGAGGCCGCACGCGGGCTGGACGGCGCCGATCTGCGCGCGCCGCTGACGCTGCTCGCTACCGCCGACGAGGAGTCGGCGATGAACGGGGCGCGGGCGCTGGTCGCCGCCGGGCGCAGGCTCGGTCGTCACGCGCTGATCGGCGAGCCCACCGGGCTGCGTCCGGTGCGGTTGCACAAGGGGGTGATGAACGAGTCGCTGCGGTTGATCGGGCGCAGTGGTCACGCCAGTGATCCGGCGCTCGGCAACAGTGCGCTGGAAGGCATGCACGAGGTGATCGGGGCGCTGCTGGCCTGGCGCGAGGAGCTGCGTCAGGGGCATCATCACCCGGCCTTCGCGATCCCCACGCCGACGCTGAACCTCGGCCATATCCACGGCGGCGACAACCCCAACCGGATCTGTGGCGAGTGCGAGCTGCTGATCGATCTGCGGCTGTTGCCGGGGATGTCAGCCGAGGCGGTGCGCGCCGCGCTCGCCGAGCGGGTCGCCGGGGTCGGTCGGCGCCGCGGGTTGGAGTGGACGGTCGCGCCCCTGTTCGAGGCTATCCCGCCGGCCGAGACCGCCGCCGAGGCGGCCATCGTGCGGGCCTGCGAGCGGCTCACCGGGCACCCGGCCGAGGCGGTCAACTTCGGCACCGAGGCGCCCTTCCTCAATCAGCTGGGGATGGACACCGTGGTGCTGGGTCCGGGCGACATCGCCCAGGCCCATCAGCCCGACGAGTTCCTCGCGCTCGAGCGCATCCCGCCGACCCTGACGCTGCTGCGCGGGTTGATCCGCGAGTTCTGTCTGAACTGAGTCCGCGGCGTGCGCCGCGTCACCCCGCGCCGTCGGCGCGGGGTGGGTGCGCTCAGTCGGCGAGGCGCTGGCGGGCGCGGGCGATGGCCGCGCGTACCTGGTTCGGCGCGGTGCCGCCGAGGTGGTCGCGTGCGGCGACCGAGCCGTCGAGGGTGAGCACCGCGTAGACGTCGTCGGTGATCGCCTCGGAGAACTGCTGCAGCGACTCCAGCGGCAGCTCGGCGAGGTCGCGACCCTCGCGCACGCCGAGGGCGACGGCCTTGCCGACGATCTCGTGGGCGTCGCGGAAGGGGATGCCCTTGCGCACCAGATAGTCGGCGAGGTCGGTGGCGGTGCTGAAGCCCTGGCGCGCGGCCTCGCGCATGCGCTCGTGGTTGCAGCTGACATGGGCCATCATGTCGGCGTACACCTTGAGCGAGCCCTTGAGGTTGTCGACGGTGTCGAACAGCGGCTCCTTGTCCTCCTGGTTGTCCTTGTTGTAGGCCAGGGGTTGGGCCTTCATCAGGGTCAGCAGGCCGATCAGGTGGCCGAAGATGCGACCGCTCTTGCCGCGTACCAGCTCGGGCACGTCGGGGTTCTTCTTCTGCGGCATGATCGAGGAGCCGGTGCAGAAGCTGTCGGAGAGCTCGACGAAGCCGAACTGTGCCGAGGACCACAGGATCAGCTCCTCGGAGAAGCGCGACAGGTGCATCATCAGGATCGCCGCGTCGGCGCTGAATTCGATGGCGAAGTCGCGATCGGAGACGGCGTCGAGCGAGTTCTCGGCGGGGCGATCGAAGCCGAGCAGCGCGGCGGTGTGGGCGCGATCGATGGGGTAGGTGGTGCCGGCGAGCGCGGCGGCGCCGAGCGGCATCACGTTGAGCCGACGGCGGCAGTCGAGGAGGCGGTCGCGATCGCGCTCGAGCATCTCGAACCAGGCCATCATGTGATGACCGAAGGTGATCGGCTGGGCGACCTGGAGGTGGGTGAAGCCGGGCAGCACGGTGTCGGCCTCGCGCTCGGCGAGATCGAGCAGCGCGTGCTGCAGGCGACGGATCTCGCCGGCGATGGTGTCGATCTCCTCGCGCAGCCACAGGCGCACGTCGGTGGCCACCTGATCGTTGCGCGAGCGCCCGGTGTGGAGCTTCTTGCCGGCGTCGCCGATCGCCTGGGTGAGCGCCGACTCGATGTTCATGTGGACGTCCTCGAGCGGGATCGACCACTCGAACTCGCCGGCCTCGATGCGCGCGCGCACCTGCTCGAGCCCGTCGACGATGGCGTCGCGCTCGGCCTCGGTGAGGATGCCCTGGCGGGCGAGCATGGTGGCGTGGGCGATCGAGCCCTGGATGTCGTAGCGATAGAGGCGGCGGTCGAAGTCGACCGAGGCGGTGAAGGCCTCGACGAAGGCATCGGTGGGGGCGTTGAAGCGTCCGGCCCAGGGTTTGGCGGATTGGTTGGTGTCGTGCATGCTCAAGTGATCCGGGGGGTTGAGAATCCATTGATTCTACACGTTGTCCGGCGCCTGCTGGCAGGTGCCCCCCGGCGCTGGTGCGGGATGGGGCGGTGTGGTACACACGATCGACTTGAGCCGGGCCCGGCAACGGCCCATCCTTGAGGGGCGTGACGGCGGTCCCGCCGGGGCCTCGTGCACAGGGAAGGGGCGAGGAGTGGGGTTGAGAGCCTCGCTCTGAAGACCCATTGGAATGCGAATGCGCAGGGTGTGAGCCACCCTGCGTCGCGGGGGGCACTGTTCCTCTCCCGTGAACGCTGTAATCCATCCATGGATAGGGGTGAGTCAGCATGAAGATCCTGGTCGTCGATCATGAAACCTCGGCACGCGAGCGGCTGCGTCAGCTGCTCGCCGAGACCGAGGGAGACCACGAAGTGGCCGGAGAGGCCTGTAACGGGCTCGAGGCGATCGAGCGCTGTCGTCGCCAACCCATCGATCTGGTCCTGCTCGATCTGCAGATCCCCGGGCTTGACGGCCTGCAGACGGCGGCACGGCTGGCCACCCTGGAGCGTCCGCCACGGGTGGTGTTGATGACCCCCGGCGAGCGCGTCCGTGGTGGCGAGTTGCTGGCTCCGCCGGCGGTGCTCGAACGGCTCGACAAGCCGGTCGAGGGCGAGCGGCTGGAGGCGGTGCTGCGGCGCAGTCAGGGGCTGGCCTGGGGGCGTCAGGCGGCCAACCGCCCCTCCTGGCCGGGCCGGGGCGAGGAGCGGCGCAGCGAGATCAGCGCGCCCTATCGCGGCAGTGTGGTGCGGGTGGCGGTGCGTGATGTCGTCTATCTGCAGGCCGAGCACAAGTACGTCACCGTCTACCATCCCGAGGGCCAGTTGCTGGTCGACGAATCATTGCGCTCCTTCGAGCGCGAGTTCCCCGAGCTGTTTCTGCGTATCCATCGCAATGCGCTGGTCGCGCGCAGTCGGCTGGAGGGGCTGGAGAAGCGTCCCGACGGCTCGACCGTGGCGCGGCTGCAGGGGCGTCCCGAGCGGTTGACGGTGAGCCGTCGCCATCTCGCCCAGATCCGTCGCTGGTTGCGCGCCGGGCCGTGATCGCGGACGCCCCTGCGGGGTGCGTGCGGGCTTGGGATCCGCAGCGTCGCCCCCAGGGCTCCAATCATGTCCAACCTGACCGAAACCCTCGCACTGATCGCCGCGCTCGGTATCGCCGTGCAGTGGGTCGGCTGGCGCGCGCGGGTGCCGACCATCGTGTTGCTGCTCGGTTGCGGCCTGCTGGCCGGGCCGGTGCTGGGGGTGATCCGACCGAGCGAGTCGCTGGGCCCGGCCTATCCGGCACTGATCGAGCTCGGGGTGGCGGCGATCCTGTTCGAGGGCGGGCTCAGCCTGCGCTGGCACGAGCTGCGCCAGACCGCCGCCGGGGTGTGGCGTCTGGCCACCCTCGGGGTGGCGCTCAGTCTCGGCTTGGGGACCCTGGCCGCGCATCTGCTCGGCGGGTTGTCGTGGCCGGTGGCGCTGGTGTTCGCCGCCATCGCCGTGGTCACCGGGCCGACGGTGATCCTGCCGCTGTTGCGTCAGGCGCGGCTGCGGCGTCGCCCGGCCTCGCTGCTGAAGTGGGAGGGCATCGTCAACGACCCGATCGGCGCGCTGCTCGCGGTGGTGCTGTTCGAGGCGATGGTCTCGCCCGGGTCGCCGGAACTCGGTCATACCCTTGCCGAGCTGCTGCTGGGGCTGATCGGTGCGGCGGCCTTCGGTGCCGCGGCGGGCTGGTCGCTGGGTCGGCTCTATCTCGCCGGTCAGGTGCCGGAGTATCTCAAGGGCGCGCTGGCGCTCGGGGTCGCGCTCGGGGTGTTCGCGCTGGCCAACCTGGTCTTCGTCGAGTCCGGGCTGGTGGCGGCGACGGTGATGGGCGTGGTGCTCGGCAACATGGGGCTGCCGAGCATCGAGGAGGTGCGCCGCTTCAAGGAATCGGTGGCGGTGTTGCTGGTCTCGGGCATCTTTCTGCTGCTCTCGGCCGATCTCGACCCCGAGATCCTGCTCGCGCTCGACTGGCGCAGCGCCCTGCTGATCGTGGCCATGGTGCTGGTGGTCAGGCCGTTGGCGGTGCTGCTCGCTACCCTCGGCTCCGGGCTGGAGTGGCGCGAGCGGGTGCTGCTCGGCTGGATCGCGCCGCGCGGGATCGTCGCCGCGGCGGTCGCCGGGGTGCTGGGGCCGGGGCTGGTGGCGCGCGGCTTTGCCGATGGCGCCTTGCTGCTGCCGTTGGTGTTCACGCTGATCCTGGTCACCGTGGTGGCGCACGGCTTCTCGCTCGGCTGGCTGGCGCGGCGCCTGGGGCTGAGCGCAGCGGCCCGCGAGGGGCTGCTGATCTGCGGCGCCAGTCCCTGGAGCTGCGCCCTCGCCGAGACCCTGCACGCCCAGCAGGTGCCGGTGCGACTCGCCGATCGCTCCTGGCATCGGCTGCGCGCGGCGCGCCAGGCCGGGGTGCCGGTCTATTACGGCGAGCTGCTCTCCGAGCACGCCGAGGGCGAGCTGGAGCTGACCGACTTCGGCAGCTTGCTGGCGATCAGCGGCAACGACGCCTATGACTCGCTGATCTGCGCCCAGTATGCGCCGGCCTTCGAGCGGCGCCGGGTCTATCAGTTCCCGGTCGAGTCCGGGCACGCGCAGCGTCGTCCCGGCGCCGGATCACGCGGTCGGCCCTTCCTCTCCGAAGGGCTGCAGTTCGAGGACCTGCAGCGTGAGTGGTATCGCGGCTGGACCTTCCAGGTCACCCGTCTCGGTGAGGGGTTCGACCTCGATGCATTGCGCCGCAGCCTGCCCGAGGGTGCACGCCTGGTGTTGTTGATCGATGCCGCCGAGGGGGTGCGTCTGGCTGCCGCCGACGCCCCCTTCAGGGCGGCCCCGGGACAGCGGGTACTGTGGTTCGGCCCCAAGGGTGAGCGGGGCGGGGGAGGTGACGAGCGGGGGTGAAGTGCTTGCATCTAATTGAATTCTCGTGCTAGGATCCCGCTTCTTTATGTACTCAAACGCTCGACGACTTCGTAGAGATCTTCGCCATGTCCAAGGTATGCCAGGTAACCGGTAAGCGTCCCATTACCGGCAACAATGTCTCGCACGCTCACAACAAGACCAAGCGTCGCTTCCTGCCGAATCTGCACGTTCACCGCTTCTGGGTGGAGAACGAGAACCGCTGGGTGCGTCTGCGGGTCTCTGCCAAGGGCATGCGGATCATCGACAAGAAGGGCATCGACACCGTGCTCGGCGATATCCGCGCACGTGGCGAGCGCGTCTAACCGGAGAATCCACCATGGCCAAGGCAGCACGCGAAAAGATCCGTCTCAACTCGAGCGCAGGGACCGGTCACTTCTACACCACGACCAAGAACAAGCGCAATCAGCCCGGCAAGATGGAGATCAAGAAGTTCGATCCCGTCGTTCGCCAGCACGTGATGTACAAGGAAGGCAAGATCAAGTAAGTCCGCCTATGCGGCATGATCTGCCCCTGCAGTCGACCGAGCGCAGGTCGCGATCTCGGTGCCACGCGCCCGAGCATCGATGAAAGCCCGCATATCGCGGGCTTTTTTCGTGTCGGTCTCTCGGTCATCCTGGATCGTCGATGAGATAGGCATGTTCCGCCGGGGTACCGCTCAACGCTGAGTCCGGCCCCGGACGCCATCCGAGCCAGCGTTCGATCTCCTCGGCCAGCGCCAGGTCCAGGTCGGTGACCCCGCCGGCCGAATGAGTGCTGAGCCGGATCCCGACATGATCGTAGCCGAGTTCCAGCTCGGGGTGATGCCAGGCGAGCTCGGCGAGATGGGCGATGGCGTTGGCCGCGAGCAGCGTCGCCCGCCAGCCGCCGGTGCGATAGTCGCGCCTCAGTGCGCCGTCCTGATGGCGCCAGTGTGGCAGCGCCTCGTTCAGCCGTCGGGTGATATCGGGTGATGACAGTGGTCGTGGGGTCGCCATGGTCGTCGTTCCTCCGCAGGTCTGCGGGCGCGGCTGCGTCCCGCCTCGTCGCTTCGACAGTGAGGGTGGGGCGCGGTATCGCCAAGTCTGCCGGCGGTCGTCTGTCACGAGAACCGATCACCGATGCCTGATCGTCACCCGGCGGGTCCGCTGACCCGCGAGCTCCACTATGTCGAGGACTGCGCGGCGCGTTTCGCGCCGCTGCTGCGCCGCCGCTGGCCGGTGTGGCTCGACAGCGGGCGACCCTTCACCGACCAGGGACGCTACGACATCCTCAGCGCCGATCCACGCCTGGTGCTGGTGACGCGCGGGTGCGAGACCACGCTGATCGAGGCCGACGGTGCCCGGCGTCGCTCCGGCGCCGATCCCTTCGGCCTGCTCGCCGAGGCCCTCGGTCCATCACGCCCCTGCCCCGACGGGCTGCCCTTCGCCGGTGGCGCCATCGGCTTCTTCGGCTACGACCTCGGGCGCCGTCTGCACCGGCTGCCCGAGCGGGTGCGCGAGCCGGGTGCGCCGCCCGACCTCGCCGTCGGGCTCTATGACTGGGGCCTGGTGGTCGATCATCACGAGCGGCGCGCTCGGCTGTTCGCCCCGACCGAGGATGAACTCGAGCGTCGCGCGCGCCTGCTCGAGACGGCGGCGCCGCGGTTGCCGCCCTATCGCACCCACGGAGCGGTGCGCCCCGACTGGTCGCACGCCACCTATGTCGAGGCGATCGCGCGCATCCACGCCTATCTGCACGCCGGCGACTGTTATCAGGTCAATCTCGCCCAACGCTTCTCGGTGTCTGCCAGCGGTCATCCCTGGCACGCCTATCGATTGCTGCGTGAACTCAATGCCGCGCCCTTCTCGGCCTATCTGCAGGGACCGGACTGGCAGGTGCTGAGCTCCTCGCCCGAGCGCTTCCTCGAGGTGCGCGACGGGCAGGTCGAGACCAAGCCGATCAAGGGGACCCGGCCGCGCCACCCCGATCCGGCGCGCGACCGTGCCCTGGCCGAGACGCTGCGGCTCAGCCCCAAGGACCGCGCCGAGAACCTGATGATCGTCGACCTGCTGCGCAACGACCTGGGACGGGTGTGCGACTACGGCAGCGTGCGTGTGCCGGCGCTGTTCGCGATCGAGCACTATGCGCGGGTGCATCATCTGGTGAGCACGGTCAGCGGGCGGCTCGCGCCCGGACGCTCCGCCGTCGAGCTGTTGCGCGCGGCCTTCCCCGGCGGCTCGATCACCGGCGCCCCCAAGCGCCGGGCGATGGCGGTGATCGACGAGCTCGAGCCGGCGCCGCGCGGCCCTTATTGCGGTGCCATCGGCTATCTCGGCCATGACGGCGCGATGGATACCAACATCGCCATCCGGACGCTGGTGCATGCCGCGGGCCAGACGCGATTGTGGGCCGGTGGCGGCATCGTCGTCGATTCCGAGGCCGAGGCCGAGTATCGCGAGACCTTCGACAAGGCCGCCCCGCTGCTCGAATTGCTCGAACGGTTGCGTGATCGCAGGGCCTGAATGACGTCGGCCATGGGTGGATGTTGCGCCGGGCTGTTCTATGATCGATCCCCGGCGGGGCGCAACCCCGCTCATCATCGAACCCAGCACGAGGCGCGCACCGATGTCCGACCGACCCGATACCCAGGCCGTGAAGTCCTATCTGCTGACCCTGCAGGATCGTATCTGCGAGGCCTTGCGCGACACCGACGGTGGTGCCGACTTCCGTGAGGATCTGTGGGAGCGCCCCGGCGGCGGTGGTGGCCGTACCCGGGTGATGCAGGACGGGATGCTGTTCGAGCAGGGCGGGATCAACTTCTCGCACGTGCGCGGCGAGGCCCTGCCGGCGGCGGCGAGCGCCTCGCGCCCGGAGCTGGCCGGACGCAGTTACGAGGCGATGGGGGTCTCGCTGGTGGTCCATCCGCAGAACCCCTATGTGCCCTCATCGCACCTCAATGTCCGTTTCTTCCTCGCCGAGCATCCCGAGGACGATCCGGTGTGGTGGTTCGGCGGCGGCTTCGACCTCACCCCCTATTACGGCTTCGAGGAGGACGCGGTGCACTGGCACCGCAATGCCCGGGACGCCTGCGCGCCCTTCGGCGAGGAGCTCTATCCGCGCTACAAGCGCTGGTGCGATGACTATTTCTTCCTTCCGCACCGCAACGAGCCGCGCGGTATCGGCGGGATCTTCTTCGACGACTTCGACCAGGACGGCTTCGACAACAGCTTCGCCTTCATGCGCAGCGTCGGCGATCACTATCTCAGCGGCTATCTGCCGATCGTCGAGCGGCGCTGGGCGCATGTCTACGGCGAGCGCGAGCGCGATTTCCAGTGTTATCGACGGGGGCGCTACGTCGAGTTCAACCTGGTGTGCGACCGCGGCACCCTGTTCGGGTTGCAGTCGGGCGGACGCACCGAGTCGATCCTGGTCTCGCTCCCGCCGGCGGTGAGCTGGCGCTACGACTTCACCCCCGAGCCCGGCAGCCCCGAGGCCGAGCTCCACGAGCGCTTCCTCGCGCCGCGCGACTGGTTGACCGAGACCGCTTGATTCGTGGTCTTGCCGCCGTCGCGACTGGAGCCGCGACGGCGGCTGAGCTATGTTATCCGGCTGAAGCGCCGGGATGGGCCCGGGCGCCCAGGATTCGTCCCCCGAGGTTTGATGTCGATGTCTCCCCTTGATACTTCGCGTGCCGCCTTCCCCGTCACCCGCATGCGCCGGATGCGTCGCGACGACTTCTCGCGCCGGATGATGCGCGAGACCACCCTGACCCCGGACGACCTGATCTATCCGGTGTTCGTGCTGGAGGGCAAGGGTGAGCGCGAGGCGGTCGAGTCGATGCCCGGAGTCGAGCGTCTGAGCATCGACCTGCTGGTCGAGGAGGCGCGCGAGGTCCACCGTCTGGGCATCCCGGCGATGGCGCTGTTCCCGGTCACCCCGGACTCGGCCAAGTCGCTCGACGCGCGCGAGGCCTACAACCCCGACGGTCTGGCGCAGCGCGCGGTGCGCGCGCTCAAGGACGCGGTGCCCGAGCTCGGCATCATGACCGACGTCGCCCTCGACCCCTTCACCACCCACGGTCAGGACGGCCTGATCGACGACCAGGGCTACGTGATGAACGAGCCCACCGTCGAGGTGCTGGTGCGTCAGGCCGTCTCCCATGCCGAGGCCGGCGCCGACATCGTCGCCCCCTCCGACATGATGGACGGGCGCATCGGCTCGGTGCGTGCCGCGCTCGAGCAGGACGGTCACATCCACACCCGCATCATGGCCTACTCGGCGAAGTACGCCTCGAGCTACTACGGCCCCTTCCGTGACGCCGTCGGCTCCTCGGCCAACCTCGGCGCGGGCAACAAGTACACCTACCAGATGGACCCGGCCAACACCGACGAGGCGCTGCACGAGGTCGGTCTCGATCTCGCCGAGGGTGCCGACATGGTGATGGTCAAGCCCGGCATGCCCTATCTCGACATCGTGCGTCGGGTGAAGGACCAGTTCGGTGCCCCGACCTTCGTCTATCACGTCAGCGGCGAGTACGCGATGCTCAAGGCCGCGAGCATGAACGGCTGGCTCGACGAGCGCGCGGTGGTGCTCGAGGCGATGGTGTCGATGAAGCGCGCCGGTGGTGACGGTATCCTCACCTACTACTCCAAGGACATCGCCCGCTGGCTGGGGGCCTGATCCCCTGATGTCCCCGGGCGCGCGGCACCGCTTCGCGCGCTCCGGCTCCCGGGCGCTCGCGCTGCGCGAGCGCCCTCGATCGACAGTTTCCTGACCCGCGCCGGGCCTCCGGGGCGGGTCTTTGCGAATGCGCCTCACCGCGCCGGACAGGTCGCCCCGAGATGCTCCATCGTTACGCCGTCATCGGCAATCCGATCGAACACAGTCAGTCGCCGACGATCCACGCCGCCTTCGCCCAGCAGTGCGGGGAGGCGATCGACTATGGCCGGATCCTCGGTGATCGGCACGACTTCGCCGGCGATGTCCAACGCTTCTTCGCCCAGGGCGGGCTCGGCCTGAACGTCACCCTGCCGTTCAAGGAGCAGGCCTGGGCGCTGGTCGAGGAGCGCAGCGAGCGCGCCGAGGTCGCCGGCGCGGTCAACACCCTGATCGCGCTCGCCGACGGCCGGTTGCGCGGCGACAACACCGACGGCATCGGGCTGGTGCGCGATCTCGCCGACAACCACGGCTTCGTCTTCGCCGGCACCCGGGTGCTGCTGCTCGGCGCCGGCGGCGCGGCGCGCGGCGCGCTGGTGCCGTTGCTCGAGAGCGGGCTGCGCGAGCTGGTGATCGCCAACCGTACCCCGGAGCGCGCCCATACCCTGGCAGCGCTGGGCTCGGGCGCGGTGCCGGTCTCCGGCTGCGGCTTCGAGGCGCTGGCCGGCGAGCGCTTCGACCTGGTGATCAACGCCACCTCGAGCGGGCTCTCGGACACGGTGCCGCCGATCCCCGCCGATCTGCTCGCCCCCGGCGGCTGGACCTACGACATGCTCTACGGCGCGGCGCCGACCGCCTTCTGTCGCTGGGGACGGGCACACGGCGTGGCGCACAGTCTCGACGGCCTGGGCATGCTGGTCGAGCAGGCCGCCGAGTCCTTCCGGCTGTGGCGCGGGGTGCGTCCGCGCACCGCCGAGGTCATCGCCATGCTGCGCGCCGCCGACTGAGCGCGCCGATCCCTCATCACGCTGGAGCGCGTCATGGAGTCGAACCACATCCCCGGGCGCCGCGAGCGCCAACTGCTGCGCGGTCAGGACAATCCGCTCTTCGGCTGGCCGCCGGCGCCGCTCGATCCGGCGGCGCTGGAGGCCGCGCGCGCCGCCGATCGGGCGGCGCTCGAGCGCTTTCGCGAGCGCTTCGCGCAACAGCTGGAGCGCGCCGCCAAGCTCGGCGAGCACGGCGACGGTACCGAGGTGATGGCGCTCAAGGAGACGCTCGAGCAGCTCTACGAGGAGAGCTTCGGGCTGCCCGCGGCGCTCGAGCGCGAGCGCGAGGCGCTCGCCGGGCTGATCGAGACGATCGCCCGCAGTCTCGCCCGCGCCACCCGCGACGACCCCGAGGCGAGCGCCGCGCTGGCCGAGTTCGAGCGCGCCCGCGCGACCCATTTCGCGCTGCTGCGCCAGCCGCTGGTGGGCGATCTGCTCGACCCCGAGGGGCCGATCGGGCCGAGCGAGCTGCTGCCGACCCTGCTGAGCGTGCCCGCCGAGGAGTTCGACGCCGCGCTCGCGCTGTTCGACGAGCTGCAGCGTCGCACCCTGGTGCGCGACGGCGAGGCGCTGCTCGCGCGCCTCGAGGCGGCGGGTGTCGACTGCGTCGAGCCGCGCCGCCGGCTCGCCGCGCTCGTCGACGTGGCCCGCTGAACGCCCCGGTCGCGGGTGAGGTTTCCCGGACGCGCGGACTCCGTCCGCCGTCCATCTTCGCGACGACAACGACTGAGACTGCTTCATGACCAACAAGATCTCCGCCGTGGATGCCCTGCGCCGTCTGCGCGATGGCAACCGCCGCTTCGCCGCCGAACTCCGCGCCTCCAACAACGCGATCACCCATGCCGACTTCGCCGGGTTGCTGTCGGGGCAGAGCCCCTTTGCCATCGTCCTCGGCTGCTCGGACTCGCGGGTGCCGGCCGAGCTGGTCTTCGACCAAGGCTTCGGCGACCTGTTCGTGATCCGGGTGGCGGGCAACATCGTTGCGCCCTCGCAGGTCGGCAGCGTCGAGTTCGCCGCCTCGCGTTACGACACCAAGCTGGTGGTGGTGCTTGGTCACTCCTGCTGCGGTGCGATCAGTGCCACCCTGGAGACCATGCTCGACGGCGCCGACAGCGAGTCGCGCAACGTCGCCGCCATCGTCGACCGGGTGAAGCCCTCGATCGAGGGGTTGCTCGAGACCGAGCTGCGTGAGGATCGCGAGGCGCTGCGCCATGCCGCCGTGCGCGCCAACGTGCGCGCCTCGGTCGACCATCTGCGTCACGGCTCGGCGATCCTCGAATCGCTGATCGAGCGCGAAGGGCTGATGGTGGTCGGTGCCGAGTACTCGCTCGAGACCGGGCTGGTCGACTTCTTCGACGGCGTGCCCGAGGGTTGGGATCAGGAGTGACCCGTTCGCGCCTGGGTCCGCGTCGGGCTCAGGCGTCCGCTGCCAGTCGCGCCAGCGGGTGTTGGCGGTAGAAGGCGCGCAGCTGTGCGTAGACCGCCGGATAGGTCTCGATCAGCAACTCAGGCCACTCGAAGAAGTATTCGCTCGTCACCGCGAAGAATTCCGCCGGCGATTCGCTGGCATAGGGGTCGATCGCGGTCTCCTCGTCGGCCTCGACCCGGGTGCAGAGGTCTGCATAGGCGGCGGCGAGGTCACGCTGCCAGTCGGCGCTCGACATCCCCGGGTGCAGCG
Organism: Marichromatium sp. AB31; assembly: GCF_003718685.1. Taxonomy (NCBI): domain Bacteria; kingdom Pseudomonadati; phylum Pseudomonadota; class Gammaproteobacteria; order Chromatiales; family Chromatiaceae; genus Marichromatium; species Marichromatium sp. AB31. The sequence goes on from NZ_RHFI01000019.1 coordinate 15,999, forward strand.
GCGGGCAACCGTTGGGCGCGCCGGCGCGCATGTCGAGCTTGTGGGCGAGCTCGTGGATGACGACGTTGTAGCCCTCGCCGCGGCCACCTGCGACGACATCGGCCCAGGACAGGATCACCGGGCCCTGTTCCCAGGACTCGCCGCTCTTGGCCTCCTGTTCGATCCACACCACGCCGTCGTCACCCATCACCTCGCGTTCGGGGACGAACTCCTCGGGATAGACGATCACCGCGTACCATCCGCGGTACCAGTCGAGCCCCAGCTCCAGCACCGGCAGTGCCGCCTGCAGCGCGATCCGCAGTCGCTCGGTAGCCGTGAGCGCGACGCCCTGGGCACACTCGATGCGTTTGGTGCGGAGGAACTCGAGCGCCAGGGTCTCCAGCCGCTCGGCCGTCTCCGGGTCGAACCCGGCGAGCAGTGGCAGCGCCTCCCAGGCCGACTCCCAATCGCGCGTCGAGAACATCCGACTCACCCGCTCGATCCGGCGCGCGCGCCACCACTGACTCAGCGCGCCCATGCGCGCCGTCCGTCCGCTGCCTGATCCATCGAGGGGCTCCTGTGATGGCGGGTTAAAGAGGGCATTGAAACCGATCGGGGGCGCGGGGCAAAGGGGGGGCGATCAGCCTTCAGTCGCCAGTCGCCAGTCGCCAGTCGCCAGTCGCCAGTCGCCAGGAATTTTGAACCGCAAAGGCCCAAAGGGTGCGAAGGGGGGGAGAGCTACCAGCTACCAGCCGCCAGCTACCAGCGGCCAGCCGCCAGCTACCAGCGGCCAGCGGCCAGCGGCCAGCGGCCAGCCATCAGCCATCAGCCATCAGCCGCCAGTCGCCAGTCGCCAGTCGCCAGTCGTGGGGCGAGGGGTGGCGCGATGACGCTCGCTGGCGGCTGAAGGCTGACCGCTTGCGGGGCTCCGGCTTGATGTCGGTCGCGACTCCACGCACTATTGGACCATCGTGGGGTTGCGAGCCGAGCCGCTCGGCAGGGAGATCCATGCAACGGACGCCATCGCTCCTGGTCACCATCGCGCTCTCGCTGGCGCTGCTCGTGCCGGTCGGCTGGCTGTTGTTCGAGCGCCTGTCCCCGTCCGTCCCCGGACCCGCCCTCGCCTCAGCGCCGCGAGGGGGCGACTTCACCCTGGTCTCCGCCGCTGGACCGGTGAGCCTGTCGGGACTGCGCGGCAAGGTCGTGTTGATCTATTTCGGCTACACCTGGTGCCCGGATATCTGTCCGACCAACCTCGCCCTCATCGCCCATGCGCTCGGCCAGCTGACCCCGGAGGTCCGCGAGCGCGTCCAGGTGCTCTTCGTCAGCGTCGACCCCGAGCGCGACGACCCCGAGCGGTTGCGTCAGTACACCGCCTATTTCCATCCCGCGATCATCGGTCTGACCGGTCCCCCCGAGCAGCTGGCCGAGATCGCCGCACGCTACGGCGCGGCCTACCGGCGGGTCGAGCAACCGGACTCGGCGCTCGGCTATCTGGTCGACCACTCGGCCAATACCGTGCTGGTCGATCCCGAGGGACGCCTGGTGGGGCAGCTCCCCCACGCCACCGCGCCCGAGCGGATCGTCGAGCGTATTCACGGGTTGCTCGGTCTTGCGCCGACCGGGTCGGCAGGCCCATTCCATTCGGAGGAGTCGTGATGAGGAGCCTTCTGCTGATCGTGTTGCTGTCGTGCTGGCTGGCGCCGTTGTGGGCGGCCCAACCCGACGGCGTGGTGGTCGATGGGGCCTATGTGCGTGCCGTGCCACCGGGGCAGCCCAACAGCGCGGCCTTCATGGTGCTGGAGAACGACGGTGCGGTGGACCGGGCCGTGGTCGCGGCGACGAGCCCGGTGGCCGAGGTGGTCGAGCTGCACACCCACCGCGAGGAGGGCGGGATGATGCGGATGCGCCGGATCGAGCGTATCGCGCTACCCGCCGGTGAGCGGGTACGCCTCGCCCCCGGTGGGCTGCACCTGATGTTGATCGGGCTGCGACAGCCCTTGCTGGTCGATGAGCTGGTGGCGCTGGAGCTGCAGCTCGACGACGGTTCCCGGATCGGACTCGATGTCCCGGTGCGTGCGCTCGGAGGCGGGATGGGGCACCAGGGTCATTGAGGCCTCGCCCGCATCGACCCCGCGCTCGACGAGAGACGGTCGGGATCTTTACGGCTGCTGGTCTGTCTCTGCAGAGACATGTCGGGAACGGCGTGTAATTTGACCCATATGACGAAATTCTGATATATATCGCAGGATTTTCTCCACCTTCTTCCTCGAGGCCCACCCGTCACCGGACGGCGGCGCGGCCATGAACCACGAACACTGGGCATTTGCAATGATGAAGACTTGGCTGATTTCGGTTTCGGCGGCGGCGGTATTGATGAGCGGCGCGGCGATGGCCGCGGACGGATTCGAACTGGGCGACCCCAAAGCGGGCGAGGCCAAGGCGAAGGCAATCTGTCAGGCGTGTCACGCGGCTGACGGCAACAGCATCGTGCCGCTGTGGCCGAAGCTCGCCGGTCAGCACCCCGAGTACGCCTATAAGCAGCTGGTGCAGTTCAAGAACGGCGAGCGCTACAACGTGCAGATGACCCCGATGGCGATGCCGCTGACCGAGAAGGAGATGCGCGACGTCGTCGCCTACTACTCGCAGCAGGTGCAGACCGGTGGTGTTGCCGATCGTGAGCTGGCCGCACTCGGCGAGAAGATCTATCGCGCCGGCAACCCCAAGAGCGGCGTGCCCGCCTGCAGTGGCTGTCACGGGCCGGCCGGCATGGGCCAGGGGTTGTCCAAGTTCCCGCGTCTCGCCGGTCAGCATGCCGACTACGTCAAGCAGACGCTCGAGTACTTCCGCAAGGGCGAGCGCGCCAACGATCCCAACGGCATGATGCGCGGCGTCACCGCGCGTATGACCGACAAGGAGATCGCCGCGGTGTCGCAGTACATCCAGGGTCTGCGCAACGACTGATCCAGCGACCGCGCGCATCACGCGAAAGGGCAGCCTCGGCTGCCCTTTTTCTTTTTCGGCCAGGTGCTTGGTCGAGTCGGCGGGCTGTGCTAGGGTCTGGCCACCGACGAGCAGTCCGACGAGCCGAACATGCGGCAACTGAATCTGCTGAGCTACAACGTCCAGGCGGGGATCTACTCGCGTCGGTACAGCGACTATTTCACCAATAGCTGGAAGCATCTGCTGCCGCATTCCGAGCGGCTGATCAACCTTGCGCGCATCGCCCAGCTGCTGCAGCGCTTCGACGTGGTCGGGCTGCAAGAGGTCGACGCCGGCAGCCTGCGCAGCGCCTATGTCGACCAGATCCAGTATCTCGCCCGGCAGGGCGCCTTTCCGCACTGGTACCGGCAGGTCAACCGCAATCTCGCGCCCTTCGCCCAGCACAGCAACGGGTTGCTCAGCCGGTTGCGACCGCAGCGGGTGAGCGAGCACCGCCTGCCGGGTTTGCCCGGGCGCGGGGTGATGGTGGCCGAATTCCCCTTCGAGCAGGGCGGTCGTCTGGCCGTCGGTATCGTCCACCTCGCCCTCGGCTGGCGGGCGCGCCGCCGCCAGTTCGGCTATCTGCTCGAGCTGGCCGAGGAGTATCCCTATCTGGTGCTGATGGGTGACTTCAATTGCGGCTGCGGCTCCAAGGGGCTGCGCGCGATGGTGGTCGACTCGGGGATGCGTGGTCTCGACTGCGAGCGCAAGACCTTCCCGAGCTGGCGCCCCCGGCACAACCTCGACCACATCCTGGTCTCGCGCCCATTGCGGGTGACCCGCGCCGAGGTGATCGACTACGCCCTCTCCGACCACCTGCCGCTGAGCACCACCATCGAACTCCCCGAGGGGCTGGACTTCGCCGACCCCGGCATCCCGCGTCGCGTCGCCAACCCGCTGGTCTAGTCCGCCTCGGCCCCGCGCAGGTGACGCCCGACCGCGATCCAGCTCCCCACCAGTCCGAGCGTGATGCCGGCGAGCAGCACCACCAGGGTGCCGTCGAGCCCCAGTCCGGCGAGCCGGAATTCGCCGCCGTAGAGCGCGGCGAGTCGCGACACCGAGCCCTGCAGCGCCCCGGTCGAGAAGGTCACCAGCAGGGTGGCGCAGAGCCCGCCGAGCAGCCCGTACCAGGCACCGGCATAGAGGAAGGGACGGCGGATGAAGGCGGCGGTGGCGCCGACCAGCTCCATGATCTCGATCTCGCCGCGCCGATTGAGGATCTCCAGCCGGATGGTGTTGCCGACGATCAGCAGCACCCCGAGCCCGAGCAGGGCGCCGAGCAGCAGGGTGGCGGTCTCGGCGAGGGCGAGGATCGCCTGCAGCCGCTCGATCCACAGGGTGTCCATGCGTGCGAAGTCGGCCTCGGGCAGGGTCACCATCTGCTGTTCGAGCGCGCGCAGCTGCCCGGTGGTGGCGTGACTCGGGGTCGGGTAGAGCGCCAGGACCGCCGGCAGCGGGTTGTCATCGAGCGCCTCGAGCGCGCCCTCGAAGCCGCCGAGTTCCTTGAACTCGGCGAGCGCCTGCTCGGGCTCGATCAGCTCGACACGGGCCAGCTCGGGGCGCGCGCGCAGGCGCTCGGCGAGCGCCCGCGCCGCGCTGCTGTCGACCTCGTGACGGAGGAACAGCGAGATCGCCGCGGTCTGGTCCCAGCGCCCGGTCATCGCGCGCAGGTTGTCGGTGCCGACATAGAGGGTGGCCGGGAGCGCCAGCGAGATGCCGAGCACCGCCACCGTCATGGTCGTCGGCAGCGGCATGCCGAACAGCCGGCGCAGCGACTCGCGGGCGCTGCGCAGATGGTGGGCGAGCCAGATCAGCAGCAGCTCGGAGGGACGGGCACTGGGACGGCGCACGCGCGACATGCTCACCATCCCCGGGAGTCGTTGACCAGCCGACCGTCGGCCAGGGTCAGGGTGCGATAGGGCATGCGCGCCACCAGGCTGAGATCGTGGGTGGCGATCAGCAGGGTCACGCCGACGTACTGGAAGCGCTCGAACAGCTCGAAGATCTCGCGCGAGAGCTCGGGGTCGAGGTTGCCGGTGGGCTCGTCGGCGAGCAGCAGCGGCGGGCGCGCGACCACCGCGCGGGCGATGCCGACACGCTGCTGCTCGCCGCCGGAGAGCGCCACCGGGGTGGCGCGCTCGCGCTTGAGCAGGCCGACGTGATCGAGCGCGGCGCGCACCCGTCGGCCGATCTCGCGCTGGCCGTAGCCCATCACCTGCAAGGGCAGGGCGACGTTGTCGAACACGCTGCGATCGGCCAGCAGACGGTGGTCCTGGAAGATCATCCCGACCTGGCGGCGGTGCAGCGGGATCTGGCGGCGGGGCAGAGCGCCGAGGTCGCGTCCGTCGACCACCACGCGCCCGCGGCTGGGGCGTTCGAGCAGCCCGATGAGCCGCAGCAGGGTGCTCTTGCCCGCGCCCGAGTGACCGGTGAGGAAGGCCATCTCGCCGGCGGCGAGCGCGAAGCTGATGTCGCTGAGCGCCTCGCCGCGTTCGGGGTAGCGTTTGTGGACGTGGTCGAACTCGATCATCGCGCGGTGCACTCCGGGCACGGCCCCGGCGCGGTCGCCGGGGCGGCGGTTGGGCGGCTCGGTCGCGCCTCCAGCGGCGCTCAGCCGAGCAGGGCGTCGACGAACTCGTCGGCGTCGAAGTAGCGCAGGTCCTCGATCGTCTCGCCGACGCCGATGAAGCGGATCGGCACCTGCAGCCGCTCGGCGATCGCGAACACGATCCCGCCCTTGGCGGTGCCGTCGAGCTTGGTGAGGGTGATGCCGGTCAGCCCCACCGCGCGATGGAAGTGCTCGGCCTGGGCGAGGGCGTTCTGCCCGGTGGTGGCGTCGACCACCAGCATCACCTCGTGCGGCGCCTCGGGGTCGATCTTCTTCATCACCCGCGCCACCTTGCTGAGCTCGTCCATCAGGTTGCTCTTGGTGTGCAACCGCCCGGCGGTGTCGGCGATCAGCACGTCGGTGCCGCGCGCGGTCGCCGCCTGCAGCGCGTCGTAGATCACCGAGGCCGAGTCGGCGCCGGTGTGCTGGGCGATCACCGGGATGTTGTTGCGCTCGCCCCAGGTCTGGAGCTGCTCGACGGCGGCGGCACGGAAGGTATCGCCGGCGGCGAGCATCACGCTGTTGCCCTCTTCCTGCAGCCGCTTGGCGAGCTTGCCGATGGTGGTGGTCTTGCCGGCGCCGTTGATGCCGACCATCAGCAGCACCTGAGGCTTGCCCTCGGCGGGCTGGGCGACCGGGGCGTCGGCCTGTTCGAGGATGCCGCGCAGCTCGGCCTTGAGGGTGTCGACCAACGCCTGCGGGTCGGTGAGGGTCTTGCGCCGCACCTGCTCGGTGAGATCGCCGATGATCCGGGTGGTCGCCTCGATGCCGACATCGGCGGTGATCAGCAGGGTCTCGAGTTCCTCGAGCAGCTCGTCGTCGATCCGCTTGCGTCCGAGCACCAGCTCACCGATGCCGCCACCGAGCTTGACCCGGGTGCGGCTGAGTCGCTCGCGCAGCCGACCGAACAGCTTGCCGCCGCCCTCCGGCTCGGGCTCGGGGGCCTCGTCGGGGAGGTCGGGCAGTTCGAAGGCGACGGGCTCCTCGCGACGCTGCTCGAGCGCGCGCGGCACGAAGGTGCGCTGCGGCGGCTCGGGCGGCGGCTCGGGTGCGGGCGTGGGCTCGGCGCTCGGCGCGGCTGGCGCCGGGGCTGCGCGCTCGAGCTCCGCGACCGGCGCCTGTTCGGGCGTCGTGGTCTTGTCCTTGCCGCCGCCGAACAGGCGTCCGAACAGCGGCTTGCGCGACGATTGTTCCTGCGCCTCGGTTGCGGGCGCGTCGCTGGATGCGGTCTTGTGCTTCTTTCCGAAACCAAACATGTCGACGGGAATTCTCGTGTTGATGGGGCGGTGCGCGCGGGCGCGCCGAGCGGGGCGGTCGCGACCGCCCCGGGATGTCGCAATGCTAACAGATCGACGGCTGATCGCCGCCAGGCGGCAGCCTTCGGCCACCAGCTTCCAGTCGCCAGCCACCAGTCGCCAGCCGCCAGCCTGATCGGCTTGGCAAGGCGCAGCATGCCGGTGAGCCGAGGGTGATGGGGTGCGTGACCGGATAGGGTCGATGTCAATCGCCGGCGTCGGCGCACGGTCACGCATCCCATCCTACGTCTCGACCCCTTCGTGTCCTTCGCGTCTTTGTGGTTGGATCTCCCGCTGGCCGCTGGCCGCTGGCCGCTGGCCGCTGGCCGCTGGCCGCTGGCGCCGCCATTGCGCTTCGACGCTGCCCGGAACTCGGGGACCGGTTAAGCTGACCATATCTATCGTCCTTGTCTTTCCGACTATGGGGTGTCCATGTCACGACGATTCATTGCGACCCTGGTCTGTCTGCTGCCGCTGGCGGCGGGCGCGGGCCAGACGGTTTACGAACACCAGCTCGACAACGGGCTCAAGGTCCTGGTCAAGCCCGATCATCGCGCCCCGGTGCTCACCAGTCAGGTGTGGTATCGGGTCGGGTCGAGCTACGAGTACGGCGGTATCACCGGTATCTCGCACCTGCTCGAGCACATGATGTTCAAGGGCACCGAGCGACTCGCCCCGGGCGAGTTCTCGCGCATCATCGCCGCCAACGGTGGTGAGGAGAACGCCTTCACCAGCCGCGACTACACCGCCTATTTCCAGAACCTCGCCAGCGATCGGCTGGAGATCGCCTTCGAGCTCGAGGCCGAGCGCATGCGCAACCTGGCGCTCGACCCGGAGGAGTTCGCCAAGGAGCTGGAGGTGGTCAAGGAGGAGCGGCGGATGCGCACCGACGACGACCCGCAGTCGCTCACCTACGAGCGTTTCAACGCCACCGCCTACGACGCCTCGCCCTACGGCATCCCGGTGATCGGCTGGCCGGGCGACCTGGAGGAGCTCCGGGTCGAGGACCTGCGTGACTGGTACCGGCAGTGGTACGCCCCCAACAACGCCACCCTGGTGGTCGCCGGCGATGTCGATCCCGAGCAGGTCTTCGCCCTCGCCGAGCGTCACTTCGGGCCGCTGCAGGCCGAGTCGATCGCCACCCCGAAGCGCCGCCCCGAGCCCGAGCAGCTCGGCGAGAAGCGGCTGCGGGTCAAGGCCCCGGCGCAGGAGCCCTATCTGCTGATGGGCTACAAGGCCCCGGCGGTGATCGATGCCGAGACCGCGTGGGAGCCCTATGCGCTCGAGGTCCTGGCCTCGGTGCTCGACGGCGGCAAGAGCGCGCGTCTCGAGCGCGAGCTGGTGCGCGGGCGCGAGGTGGCCGCCTCGGTCGGCGCCGGCTACAGCGCCTTCGGGCGGCTGCCCGGGCTGTTCCTGTTCGAGGGTGTCCCCGCCCAGGGCCACGCCATCGACGAGCTCGAGCAGGCGCTGCGCGATGAGATCGCGCGGCTGCAGGACGCGCCGGTCGACCCCGCCGAGCTCGAGCGGGTACGCAATCAGCTCATCGCCGACAAGGTCTATGAGAAGGACTCGCTGTTCTATCAGGGCATGCTGCTCGGTCAGCTCGAGACCGTGGGGCTCGGCTGGGAGCTGGCCGATCGCTATGTCGATGCGCTCGCCGCGGTGACCCCGGAGCAGATCCAGGCGGTCGCGCGCAAGTATCTGGTGGCCGACCGGCTCACCGTCGCCGTGCTCGATCCGCAACCGATCGATCCCGCCGCCGCACCCGCACCCGCCATGTCCCATCGAGGAGCCGCTCATGTCCGTTGATCGCTTCCGCTCGCGCCTCTGGCTCGGCGCCCTGCTGCTGTGCGCCGCCGGGCTCGTCCAGGCCACCCCCGAGATCCAGACCTGGGAGACCGACAACGGCGCCCGGGTGCTGTTCGTCGCCGCCCCAGGGTTGCCGATGGTCGATCTGCGCCTGGCCTTCGATGCCGGCAGCGCGCGCGACGGCGCCCGTCCCGGGCTGGCCTCGCTGACCGCGGCGATGCTCGCCCAGGGCGCCGGTGAGTGGGACGCCGATACCATCGCCTCCCGTCTCGAGGGCGTCGGCGCCGAGTTCGGCAGCGGGGTCGATCGCGACATCTTCTCGGTGTCGCTGCGCAGCCTGACCCGTGAGCCGGCGCTCGATACCGCCCTCGACACCCTCACCGCCCTGCTCGCCGCGCCGCGCTTCCCCGCGGTCGATCTCGAACGGGTGCGCGAGAATCGTCTGGTGGCGCTGCGCCAGCAGCAGGAGTCGCCGCGTACCCAGGCCAGCCGCGCCTTCTATCGGGCGATCTATGGCGATCACCCCTATGCCGAGGACCCGTCCGGCACCGCCGAGGGGGTGGGTGCGATCACCCGCGACGATCTGGTCGCCTTCCACCAACGCTATCTGGTCGGTGCCAACGCGGTGGTGGCGATCGTCGGCGCGCTCGATCGCGCCGGCGCCGAGCGTCTCGCCGAGCGCGTGGTCGGCGTGCTGCCGCGCGGCGAGGCGGCCCCGGCGCTGCCCGAGGTGGCGGCGCTCGAGCAGGCAGCGCAGCGCCACATCGCCTTCCCGTCGAGCCAGACGGCGGTGCTCGTCGGTCAGCCGGGGATGCGTCGCGGTGATCCCGACTACTTCGCGCTCTATGTCGGCAACCATATCCTCGGCGGCAGCGGGCTGGTCTCGCAGCTTATGCACGAGGTGCGCGAGCAGCGCGGACTCTCCTACAGCGTCTACAGCTACTTCCTGCCGCTGGACCGCCCCGGTCCCTTCCTGATGGGGCTGCAGACCCGCAACGATCAGGCCGAGCAGGCGATCGCGGTGATGCGCGAGACCCTCGAGCGCTTCATCGCCGAGGGGCCGACCGAGGACGAGCTCGACGCCGCCAGGCGCAACATCACCGGCGGCTTCCCGCTGCGCATCGACAGTAACGGCGACATCGTCCAGTACCTGGCGATGATCGGCTTCTACGACCTGCCGCTCGATCATCTCGCGCGCTTTGCCGAGCGTGTCGAGGCGGTCGATGCCGCGCAGATCCGCGATGCCTTCGCGCGTCGGGTCGATCCCGAGCGGATGGTGCTGGTGCAGGTCGGCGGTGGCGCCGGACAGACGGCACGGGCCGATGCGCCCGAGTAGGTCGGGGCAGCACCAACTGCGCATCGTCGGCGGCCGCCATCGCGGTCGTCGGCTGCCGGTACTCGATCAGCCGGGGCTGCGCCCGACCGCCGATCGGGTGCGCGAGACCCTGTTCAACTGGGTGGCGCCGACGATCGCCGGGGCGCGCTGTCTCGACCTCTTCGCCGGCAGCGGCGCGCTCGGGCTCGAGGCCTGCTCGCGCGGCGCCGGCGAGGTGGTGCTGATCGAGCGCGCCGCGGCCGCGGCGCGTCAGCTCGAGGTCAATGTCCGTACCCTCGGCGAGCGGTCGGTCGAGGTGGTCCGCGCCGATGCGCTGGACTGGCTCGCCACCACTCCGCCGCGCCCCTTCGACCTGATCTTCCTCGACCCGCCCTTCGCCGCGGACCTGCTCGCCCCGGCGCTGACGCGACTGATCGAGGACGGCTGGGTGGCGCCGGGCGGGCGTCTCTATGTCGAGCGCGGACGTCAGGAGGGGTTGCCGGAGGCGCCGCCGGGCTGGGTGCTGCTGCGCGACAAGTGTGCCGGGCAGGTCCGTTACGGGCTGCTCGCCGAGGATCTCGAATGACGCTGTTTTCGAGTCAGTCGCCAGCTTCCAGCCGCCAGTCGCCAGGAATTTGAACCGCAAAGGCCCAAAGGGCGCGAAGGAGGGATGCGCTTCCAGCTTCCAGCTACCAGCCGCCAGCCGCCAGCCGCCAGCCGCCAGCCGCCAGCCGCCAGCCGCCAGGCTCCAGGGGGCAGCTGACGGTCTCGGGTGGGGCGGGGTGCGCGGGCGGGGTGCGCGTGGTATTGATGGGCGATCGTTCTTCTTCACGGTCGCCCCATCATGCTGCCCCTCGATACCGCGCTGCTGTTCTTCGCCGCCTCGGTCGCCCTGGCGCTCGCGCCCGGGCCGGACAACATCTTCGTCCTCACCCAGTCGGCCCTGCACGGCCGGCTGGCGGGGATCTTCGTCACCCTCGGGCTGTGCACCGGGGTGATGCTCCATACCGCTGCGGTGGCGCTCGGCGTGGCCGCGCTGTTCGCCGCCTCGGCGCTCGCCTTCACCGTGCTCAAGGTGCTCGGCGCGCTCTATCTGCTCTATCTCGCCTGGCAGGCGTTCCGCGCCGGGGCCTGCGCGCTCGACGGCAGCGGCGCCACTGCGCCGCGCCCCGCCCAGCTCTATGCCCGTGGCGTGCTGATGAGCGCCACCAATCCCAAGGTGGCGATCTTCTTCCTCGCCTTCCTGCCCCAGTTCGCCGACCCCGCGCGCGGCCCGCTGACCCTGCAGCTGTTGCTGCTCGGTGCGCTGTTCATGCTCTCGGCGCTGCTGGTGTTCTCCGCCATCGCCTGGTCCTCGGGCACCCTCGGCGCCCGGCTGCGCCGCTCACCCCGCGCCCAGTTGATGCTCAACCGGCTGGCCGGCACCGTCTTCGCCGGCCTCGCCCTCAAGCTCGCCACCGCCTCGCGCTGAGGCGGGCGCTGGGGAAGTTGAACCGCAAAGGCGCGAAGAACGCGAAGAAAGTCAATAGATACAGTGGTATAGGTTGCTTGGTGCGGTCTGAGGTCAGCCGCCGGCTTCCAGTCGGAAGCCGCAACGATACCCGCTGATCAAAGTCCTTTGCGCCCTTCGCGCCTTTGCGGTTCAGTCTTCTGAGAACCGAGCATTAGAACTCCAACCCCTTGACCTTGCTGCGGAAGTCGCGGGTGACGGCCTCGAGGTCCTGGTCGCTGGCGATCACCCTGGGGGTGAGGATGACCACCAGCTCGGTGCGGTTGGCCTTCTTGCTGCGCTCGCCGAACAGGGCGCCGGCGATCGGCAGGTCGTAGAGCCCGGGGACGCCCTGCTTGCCGTCCTCGCGCTGGTCCTGGATCAGTCCGCCGAGCACTACCGCCTGGTTGGAACGCACCGCCACCGAGCTGGTGATGTTGCGGGTCTGGAAGGTGGGCGAGTCGAGGTTCGAGCTCTCGGTGGTGGCCACGGTGCTGACCTCTTGCTCGATCTCCATCTGCACCATGCCCCCGGGGGTGACGCGTGGTTTCACCGACAGCATCACCCCGGTGTCGCGGTACTCGATGCTGTTGACGATGCGGTCGGTGGTCGAGGTGCTCTGCTGCTGGGCGGTGGCCACCGGCACCTGCTGGCCGACCTGCATCTTCGCCGTCTGGTTGTCGAGCACCATCACCGAGGGCGAGGAGAGCACGTTGACGAGGTTGCGCCCGGCCAGTGCGCTGAGCGTGGCGCGAATGGTGTCGGGGCGCGAGATCACCGACCAGGTGAAGCCGGGGAAGATGGCCCCGATGCCCGAGTCCTTGGCGCCGTCGAGGGTGCCGTCGAGACGGAAGTTGCTGCGCTGGTCGGCGGTGGCGAGGCCGAAGAAGTCCCACTGCACGCCGTATTCGAGATTGCCGGTGAGGGTGATCTCGACGATGGTCGCCTCGACCAGCACCTGCAGCGGGACGATATCGAGCTGCTTGAGCGCGTCGAGGATCTTCTGATAGTCGCGGGCGCTGGCCTTGATCAGCAGCGAGTTGTTGACCGCGTCGGCGACGATGCTGACCCCGGTGTCGAGACGGTGGGCGCGGGCCCGGGGGCGGGCGCTCGCGGTCTCGCCACCCTCGCCGCCGGCATCGAGGGTGACCCGCTCCATCCCCGGGGCCACCGCGCCGAGGCTGCGCTGCCCCTCGCCCCGACCGCCCCCGAACAGCTCCGAGAGGATCTCGGCGAGTGATTCGGCGTTGCCGTGACGGACGCGATAGACGAACAGCCGCTCGGTCGCCTCGCCCGATGCCTCGGCCATGTCCAGACGCTTGATCCAGTCGCGCGCGCGTTCGACATAGCGCTGCTGCGGCGAGACCACCAGCAGCGCGTTGGCGCTCTCGATCGGGACGAAGCGGAACACCCCGTCGAGCGCGCCGCCCTCCTTGGTGTCGAGCAGGGTGGTGAGCTGCTCGACCACCGCCTCGGCCTTGGCGAACTCGAGCATGAAGAAGCCGACCGAGAGCCCGGCCATCCAGTCGACGTCGAACACCCGGATGGTGTCGAGCAGGTTGGCCATCTCCGGGCCGGTGCCGGCGAGCACCACCAGGTTGCGCTGGGTGTCGACCCGGAGGATGCTGCCCTCGGGGGCGAGCGGCTCGAGGATGCGCCCCATCTCGGCGGCGCCGATATAGCGCAGCGGTATCACCTGGACGCTGTAGCCGGCCGGCAGCGCGCGGCTCGATTCGCCGAGCTGGGGCACGACCTGGCCCTGTAGCGCGTTGGTCAGCGGCAGGATCTGGTAGCCGCCGCCGTGCTCGACCAGTGCCGCGCCGTTCATCCGCAGCAGGGTCTCGAGGGTCGCCAGCAGGTGCTCGCGTCGCAGCGCCTGGGCCTGCAGCGAGACCTCGCCCTGTACCGCGGGATGGAGCACATAGTCGCGCTGCAGCACCTCGCCGAGGATCACCCGTACCACCTCGCGGATGTCGGTACGCTCGAAGTTGAGGGTGACCTCGCCCGGGGTGGTGTCGACCTGGGGGCGGGCGATGCGCTGCACCACGGCGCCGTTGCCGGGGTCGATGAAGTCGCGGGTGCGGGCGCGGGTGTCGCCGTCGCCGAGCGCGATGGTGGTGGCGCTGGTACCGCCACGGTGCTCGCCGCCGCGCTGGCGATCGGCATCGACGACGTGTCCGGCCGGGTCGCCGACCCTGAGCGTGGGGTCCCAGTCGGCGCGCTCGCAGCCACCGAGCACGAGCAGGACCAGCAGCGTCAGCAACAGGGCGCTGGTGGTGCGTGGTCTGGGGTCTGCGTCCATGGGACCTCGGGTCTCGATCTGGCTTCCTGGATCAGGGCCGTGACGACGGTGACGGGCGCCGGTCGGGTCCGTCGGGCGTCGCCGCTGGTGCCGCGCCAGGCCGGGTGAAGTCGCGCAATGGTAGCCGATCGGCCCGGCCCTGTCGCTCGAGCAGGAGGTGGTCGGGGTGGATCGCCGAGACCCTCCAGTCGCCCAGTCGATCGCCGATCTCGACGCGCTGGCTGTCGCCGCCGTCGTCGGCGATGCGCACCCAGGCGGCGCGCTGACGGGGGGTGATCAGGACCGTGGTGAGGGTGAGGCGTTCGAGCGCGATCGCCGCCCGGTGCTGTTCGGCGCTTGCCTGGACGGGGGCCGGGGGTGGGGGAGGGCGACGGTCGGGACGAAACAGCGGTCGTTCGAGCACCTCGGCATAGTGCGCCCGGGGCGGCGGCGCGAGCCGTGCGGCGAGCGGCTCGTCGGCGTGTTCGGTCACCGTCGCCCGAGGGGCCGGGGTGGGCAGCGGCGTGCGCCAGTCGTGCCACTGCCAGACCAGGACCCCGCCGAGCACGAGGTTCGCGATGAGCGCGGGCGTGCGGCTCATGTCTCCTCCCCGCGCACGAAACCGAATACGTCGAGCCGCAGCATCAGCGCCCCCTCGGGCGCGGTGGCCAGTGACGGGGGGGCGGCGCGACTGGCGCGCAGCCGCTGCTCCGGCTGTGCCGCCGAGCGCGCCGAGAGCCGCTCGACGAAGAGCAGGGGGCGGGCCTGTTCGATGCGGTAGAGGATCTCGAACAGGGTCGCGGTGGTGCCCTGGATCTGGGCGCGGACATGGAGGCGGGTGGGTGCCTCGGCATCCGCGCTGGTGGCCGGCAGGAGCTGGACGCTGATCAGTCGGCCGCGGGCGGCGGCGATGATCTCCTGGAGCTGGCGCTGCAGTTCGGCGCCGGCGATCGTCTCGGTGGCGGCCTGGACATAGAGCCCGGCGAGCGTCGGATCGGTGCGTACCCGTTCGAGTTCGGTGCGCAGCACCGGGAGCCCGGCGGCGATGCGCTGATAGCGCGCGAGCCGGTCCTCGGCGCTGGCGATGCGTGCATCGAGCGCGTCGAGTGTGAGCCACCAGGGCAGCAGCGTCAGCGCGAGCAGGCCGGCCAGCAGCGACCCGGCGAGTCCCCAGACGAGCAGGCAGTCGGTGCGTCCCCGCGTCATGGTGCAGGCTCCGCCGCCTCCAGCCGGAAGGCGAGGTTGAAGCGCTCCTTGCCGTTGCGGTCGATCTGGACCACCGGCGAGCGGAATCGCACCGAGGCGATCCCGGGGGCGCCTTCGAGCAGGGCGATCAGCGCCGTGGCGCTCGCCGACTCACCGGTCAGCTCGACCTGGCGACCGTCGAACTCCAGGCTCTGCACCCAGGTGTCGTCGGGGAGGCGGGTGCTGAGCGCGCCGAGCAGTTCGAGCGCGCGGGGCTGGAGACGGCGCTGTTCGAGGGCGACGAGACTGCCCTGACGGGCCTGTTCGAGCGCCTGGCGCACCCGGTCGCTCTCGAGCGCCTGGGCGCGCGCCGCCCCGAGCGCCTGCTCGAGCTGCGCGAGATGGGCATGACGCTGCCACAGCGGGGACGCCAGCGCCGCGATCAGCAGCGCCAGCGCGAGCCAGCCGTCGGTCCCGAGTCGCGGCGGCCGACGACGGGGACGCCGATGCGGTGGGAGCAGGTTGGCGCCGCGCCAGGCGCCGTTCCAGTCGATGCGCTCGACCGTGGCTCCGGCCCGCGCCAGCCGCGCGAGCCAGTCCTCGAGCGGGGCGCGCGGACAGAGCGCGAGCTCGACGCGGATGCGTGCGGCGCGCTTGGCCGTCGGCAGCAGCCGCGCATCATAGAAGAGCTGGTCGGCGGGGAAGGGCGAGAGCCGGTCGAGTTCGTGGTGGAGCACCTCGCTCAGGCGCGGTCTGACCTGGGCGGGGAGCGAGAGCTCGCGGCGCAGCACCGCGGTCTCGGGCAGGCGCAGCGTGGTGCGACGACGATGGTCGGCGAGTGCCTCGGGCAGCCGCTCTTCGGTGTCGAGCGTGAGGCTGCCGACCGGTTCGCGGGCCTCGCCGCGCAGCTGCGTCAGTCGGGCCTGGCCGTCATCGGGCTCGATCAGCAGTCTGCGGTTGCGATCGATGAGCGCCCGACGCAGTCGTTCCGGCAGGCAGCGGGCGATCCGGATACGGGCGGGCTGGAGCCGCGCATCGAGTGCGTCGAGCCAGTGTGCCGCGGTGCGATGGCGGGGCTCGCGGGTGTCGGTCTGGGCCATGAAGAGGGGACGATCCTGGTCGGTCTGGCGGTCGCGGCGGGGCAAGTGTAGATCGATTGCGTGGGCGTCGGCCAGCATGCGCGACCGCTGGTCGATGCCTCGGTCTTGACAATTGCGCAGGGTGGGTGTGCGTGGTATCCTCGCGCGTTTACTGAATTTTCCACAGCCCGAGCCGGGCCAGAAGGGTCAGCCATGAAAGAAGGAATCCACCCGGAATACGCCGAAGTCAAGGTGGTCTGCAGCTGCGGGAACGAATTTGCCACCCGCTCCACCTTGGGGAACGATGTCATGCAGGTCGAAGTCTGCTCCGCCTGCCACCCGTTCTACACCGGTAAGCAGAAGGTGATCGACACCGGCGGTCGCGTCGACAAGTTCCGTCGTCGCTACGCGCGCTAAGTCTCGCGCCGCCCGCGTCGTCCCCGCTCCGCCGCGCCGCACCTCTCGTGCTGGCGCGGAGTTCTCCCGCTCCCCATGCCCGGGTGTCCTGCACGCCTGAGGCCGCGTGCGCCATCGTGCGCGTCGCCCCGACTCCCCCTCGCGATCTCAGCACGGCCCCGCGTGGGCGCCGGCGCGCTAGGCTACGCGCGCGCGAGCGGAACGCCTCGCAGTGGAGTCCGCGCCGTTTGACTCGCGGGCCGGGCGCGAACATGATTGTTCGCTACGATCGCCCCAGTGGCACCCTGAACAATGTTGTTTGTTGGAGACCAGCAGTGACCGATCCCGAGAGCTTCGCCCATCACGACGCGGACCTGAACAAGCAGGCGCTCGCCTATCATGCCGAGCCGCGGCCCGGCAAGATCGGTATCGAGGTCACCAAGTCGGCCAGCACCCAGCATGAGCTCTCGCTCGCCTATACTCCGGGCGTTGCCGAGCCGGTGCGCCACATCCACGACGATCCCGAGAACGCCTACCGCTACACCAACAAGGGCAACCTGGTGGCGGTGATCACCGACGGCAGCGCGGTGCTCGGCCTGGGCAAGGTCGGCGCACAGGCGAGCAAGCCGGTGATGGAGGGCAAGTCGGTGCTGTTCAAGCGCTTCGCCGACATCGACTGCTTCGACATCGAGGTCGAGGCCCGTCACCCCCAGGCCTTCATCGAGACCGTGGTGCGCATCGCCCCGACCTTCGGCGGCATCAACCTCGAGGACATCGCCGCGCCGCACTGCTTCGAGATCGAGCAGGCGCTGATCGAGCAGCTCGACATCCCGGTGTTCCACGACGACCAGCACGGCACCGCGATCATCATCGCCGCCGGTCTGCTCAACGCCCTCGAACTCCAGGGCAAGTCGCTTGCCGAGGCGCGCATCGTGGTGCTCGGCGCCGGTGCCGCGGGGATCGCGGCAATCCGTCTGCTGCTCGCCCTCGGCGCCCACCGCGACAACATCTTCGCCATCGATCGACAGGGTGTGATCCATGTCGGTCGTCAGGACCTCAACCCCTACAAGTTCGGCATCGCCGCCGATACCGAGCGCCGCACCCTGGCCGACGCCATGGACGGGGCCGATGCCTTCATCGGCGTCTCGGGGCCGGATCTGGTCACCGCCGACATGCTCGCCTCGATGGCGCCGCGTCCGGTGGTCTTCGCGCTCTCCAACCCGGTGCCCGAGGTGCGTCCGGCGCTCGCCCGCGAGGTGCGCGACGATCTGATCATGGCCACCGGTCGCTCGGACTACCCGAACCAGATCAACAACGTCCTCGGCTTCCCCTTCATCTTCCGTGGCGCGCTCGACGTGCGTGCCTCGCGGATCAACGAGAGTATGCAGATCGCCGCGGTCGAGGCGCTGCGCGCCATCACCCGCGAGCCGGTGCCGGCCGAGGTGCTCGCCGCCTACGAGGGGCTGGAGTCGCTGGAGTTCGGCCCGGACTACATCATCCCCAAACCCTTTGATCCGCGTCTGCGCGAGCGGGTGTCGGCCGCGGTGGCCCGTGCCGCCATCGAGAGCGGTGTCGCGCGTGCCCCGTATCCGGCGCACTATCCCGGCTGAGCCCGCAGCGGGCGCGATCTCCGTCCCATCCATCCACTGAGCGGCGTGCCAGCCCCGAGAGGAGGCTCGCCGCTCACCGACGGGAGACAAGCGACGTGAACAAGATCAGCATCGTTGGTGGGGCCGGCCGAGTCGGCGAGACGACCGCGCAGATCCTGGCCGAACAGGAGCTGTGCCGGGAGGTGGCGCTGCTCGACGTGAACGAGGGCATGAGCGAGGGTGTGGCGCTCGACATCGTTCAGACCTCACCCTTCTTCAAGTTCGACAGCCGGGTGATCGGCAGCGATGACCCGAGCATCCTCGCCGGCTCCGATCTGGTGGTGATCACCGCGGGGCAGGCGCGCAAGCCGGGGATGTCGCGCTCGGACGTGCTCGAGGCCAACGTGCGGGTGATCGACGCGGTCACCGACGAGATCATGACCCACGCCCCGGATGCGATGATCCTGGTCGTCTCCAACCCGGTCGACACCCTCACCTATCGCGTCGCCCAGCGCACCGGCTGGGACCGGCGGCGGATCTTCGGTCAGGCCGGGGTGCTCGACGCCTCGCGGATGGCCGGATTCATCGCCCAGGAGACCGGCTTCTCGGTGCGCGACATCACCACCATGGTGCTCGGCGGCCATGGTGACACCATGGTGCCGGTGTCGCGCTTCTGTACCATCAACGGCATCCCCCTCAGTCATTTCCTTCCCGAGGAGCGTATCGCGGCGATCATGGAGCGCACCCGCAAGGGTGGCGCCGAGATCCTCGCGCTGCGCAAGAACTCCAGCGCCTACGATGCCCCCGGTGCGGCGGTGGCGACGATGATCGACGCCATCGTGCGCAACCGACGTCGGCTGCTGCCCTGTGTCGCCATCCTCGATGGCGAGTACGGCGAGCGCGATATCGCCATGGGCGTGCCCTGCGTGCTCGGCTGGCAGGGCGTGGAGCAGGTCGTCGAACTCGACCTCGAAGCGACCGAGCGCGCCGACTTCGACCGCTCGGCGGCCTCGGTGCGCGCCGATATCGAGCGACTGCGCGAGATCAGCTGAAGACCCCGGGCCGCGCGTGCGCGGCCCTGCTTTTCGAACCGACCATTCGCGGACGTCCAGTCGGACGGATGCCGGGGCCGGCCCGAGCGCGGGCGGTCCCCTCGGGCGATACGCGAATCCACCCAACCATCCACCGGCCCCGCGACCAGGCGTCCCGGGACCGCTCAGGAGCGAGCCTATGGCGAACGATACCGTCACCATCAACAACAACGCGACCGGGGAGCAGTTCGAGTTCCCGTTGCGTCGTGGCACCGTGGGTCCGGCCGCGGCCGACATCTCCTCGCTCTATAAGGAGGCGGGCATCTTCACCTACGATCCCGGCTTCATGTCCACGGCCTCCTGCAACAGCGCCATCACCTATATCGACGGCGAGCAGGGCATCCTGCGCTATCGCGGTTATCCGATCGAACAGCTCGCCACCAAGGCGAGCTTCCTCGAGGTCGCCTATCTGCTGCTCTACGGCGAGCTGCCCAAGGAGCAGGAGCTCGATAACTTCGAGGGTGTGATCACCCGTCACACCATGCTCAACGAGAACCTCAAGGACTTCTTCAAGGGGTTCCATCACGACGCCCACCCGATGGCCATCCTGGTCGGCGTGGTGGGCTCGCTCTCGGCCTTCTATCACGACTCGCTGAGCGTCCACGACGAGCGCCACCGCGAGATCTCCGCGCACCGGCTGATCGCCAAGGTGCCGACCATCGCCGCCGCTGCCTACAAGCACAGCATCGGCGAGCCGATCATGTATCCGCGCAACGACCTGCGCTACTGCGCCAACTTCCTGCGGATGATGTTCGCCACCCCGTGCGACGACTACGAGCCCGAGCTGATCGCCGAGAAGGCGCTCAACCTGCTGTTCATCCTCCATGCCGACCACGAGCAGAACGCCAGCACCTCGACCGTGCGTCTGGCCGGCAGCTCCGGGGCCAACCCCTTCGCCTGTGTCGCCGCCGGCATCGCCTCGCTGTGGGGTCCGGCCCACGGCGGCGCCAACGAGGCGGTGCTCGACATGCTGCTCGAGATCGGTGACGTCAAGGAGGTCCGGCGCTTCATGGAGAAGGCCAAGGACAAGGACGACCCCTTCCGGCTGATGGGCTTCGGCCACCGTGTCTACAAGAACTACGACCCGCGCGCCAAGATCATCCGCGAGGTCTGTCACCAGGTGCTCGAAGAGGTCGCCGACGTCAACAACCCGCTGTTCGAGCTGGCGATGGAACTCGAGGAGATCGCCCTCAACGACGACTACTTCGTCGAGCGCAAGCTCTACCCCAACGTCGACTTCTACTCCGGCATCATCTATCGCGCACTCGGCATCCCGCGCAACATGTTCACGGTGATGTTCGCGGTGGCGCGCACCGTCGGCTGGGTGTCGCACTGGATGGAGATGATGTCCGACCCCAACAACCGCATCGGTCGTCCGCGTCAGATCTACTGCGGCCCGGACCAGCGCGACTACCTGCCGATCTCGCAGCGCTGAGCGCCCATCGCGCCCCGTCCCGCCGTCGGGACTGGGGCGCGTGTCGATTCCGCCCTACAATATCCCCCGATCCATCAACCCGAGCCTAGCGGCAGCAAGCACATCATGTCCGACTCCGAGCGTTTCGCAGACCTCCTCCAACAGTTCGATCAGGCCAATCCGCAGTCCGTCAAGGGCGAGCCCAAGGTGGGCGAGCCGGTGAGCGGCACCCTGATCGCGATCGACGGCGAGTACGGCCTCGTCGACCTCGGCGCCAAGTCCGAGGGGCGCATCGAGCTGGCCGCCCATCGCGACGCCGAGGGCCAACTCAAGCTCGAGATCGGCGATCGCATCGAGAGCAAGGTCAGCGGCAAGGATCCCGAGAGCGGCATGCTGCTGCTCGGCACCCAGCACGGCCAGCGCTCCCACGGCATCGAAGAGGTCGAGCGCGCCTATCAGGCGGGACAGCCGGTGCAGGGCCAGGTCAGCGGCGCGGTCAAGGGCGGGCTGGAGGTCCAGGTCGCCGGGCTGCGCGGCTTCTGTCCCGCCTCCCAGGTCGATGTCCGTTTCATCGAGGATCTCTCCGAGTTCGTCGGCCAGCGTCTCGACTTCCGCGTCACCAAGCTCGAGGGCGGGCGGCGGCCCAACCTGGTGCTGTCGCGCCGCGCGGTGCTCGAGGAGGCGCAGCGCATCCAGGCCGAGGAGACCCGCGCCAAGCTCGTCGAGGGCGCGGTGCTCAGCGGCACCGTCACCTCGCTCAAGGACTATGGCGCCTTCGTCGATCTCGGCGGGATCGAGGGCATGATCCACGTCAGCGAGCTGGCCTACGGCCACATCAAGCACCCCAACGAGGTGCTCACCCAGGGGCAGGTGGTCGAGGTCGCGGTGCTGCGCATCGAGCCGGCCACCGCAAAGCGGCGCGAGCGTATCGCCCTGTCGGTCCGTGCGCTCGCGCGCGATCCCTGGCTGGAGGTTGCCGATCGTCATCCGGTTGGCAGCTTGGTCAGCGGCAAGATCTCGCGGCTGCAGCCCTTCGGCGTCTTCGTCGCCATCGCCCCCGGGGTCGACGGTCTGATCCACATCAGCGAGCTCGGCGCCGGACGGCGCATCAACGACCCGAGCGAGGTGGTCAAGGTCGGTGACGAGGTCGAGGCGACGGTGATCGCGATCGATCGCGAGCGCAAGCGCATCAAGCTCTCGCTCGATGCCGAGCGCGCCGCCGAGGCGGTGGTCGACGCCAGCGCCTATGCGCCCAAGGCCCGCAAGGGGCAGGGCGAGGAGAAGGCCATCGGCAGCTTCGGCGAGCTGCTCAAGGCGCAGTTGCAGAAGGACTGAGGTCCGTGGCGGGCGCCGTCCGGC
Source organism: Marichromatium sp. AB31 (assembly GCF_003718685.1). NCBI lineage: Bacteria > Pseudomonadati > Pseudomonadota > Gammaproteobacteria > Chromatiales > Chromatiaceae > Marichromatium > Marichromatium sp. AB31. Next base: position 37,870 of record NZ_RHFI01000019.1, read on the forward strand.
GCCCGTCGCCACGCACAACACCAACGAGAAGAGAGGGACCCATGCAACGTCGTGACTTCATCAAGGGGGTGGGTGTCGGTTCGCTGGCGCTCGGCGCGGCCGCCACCGGGGCGGCGCACGCCAAGGCCGAGTATCGCTGGAAGATGGTCACCACCTGGCCGAAGAACTTCCCCGGGCTCGGTACCGGCGCCAACAAGCTCGCCGAGCTGATCGGCGAGATGAGCGGCGGGCGCATCGCGGTGCGCGTCTACGGCGCCGGCGAGCTGGTCCCCGCCTTCGAGGTGTTCGATGCCGTCTCGCGCGGCACCGCCGAGATGGGTCACGGCTCGGCCTACTACTGGAAGGGCAAGAGCGAGGCCGCGCAGTTCTTCTCCACCGTGCCCTTCGGCATGACCGCCCAGGAGATGAACGCCTGGATCTACTACGGCGGCGGACTCGAGCTGTGGCAGGAACTCTACGGCCGGTTCGGTCTGGTGCCGGCGCCGGCGGGCAACTCCGGGGTGCAGATGGCCGGCTGGTTCAACAAGGAGATCAACTCGGTCGACGACCTCAAGGGGCTGAAGATGCGCATCCCCGGTCTCGGCGGCGAGGTGCTGGCGCGCGCCGGCGGCACCCCGGTCAACCTCCCCGGCGGCGAGCTGTTCACCGCGCTGCAGAACGGCACCATCGACGCTACCGAATGGGTCGGTCCCTACAACGACCTCGCCTTCGGTCTCTACAAGGCCGCGCGCTACTACTACTATCCCGGCTGGCACGAGCCGGGCACCATCATGGAGGCGATGGTCAACCGCGAGGCGCTGGAGTCGCTGCCCAAGGACCTGCAGGCGATCGTGATGAACGCCTGCAAGGTGATCAACCAGGACATGCTCGCCGAGTACACCGCACGCAACCCGGTGGCGCTCTCGACCCTGGTCGACGAGCACGGCGTCGAGCTGCGCCGTCTGCCCGATGACGTCATCGCCAAGCTGCGCGGCCTGGCCGACGAGGTGGTCGCCGAGATCGCCGAGCGCGATGCCTTCTCGGCCAAGGTCTACACCTCCTATCGCAAGTTCCTCGCCCAGGCCCGCGAGTGGAGCGCGATCTCCGAGCAGACCTACCTGCGCGCGCGCGACCAGGTGTGACCGGGCACGCCGCCGGGGCCGGGGGCGGCGCGCCGCCCCTCGGGCTCTATATCCATCTGCCCTGGTGCGTGCGCAAGTGCCCTTACTGCGACTTCAACTCCCATCCGGTCGCCGGTGCCGCGCTCGCGGCCTATGTCGAGCACCTGCTCGCCGATCTCGACCGTGCGCTCGCCGTCCCCGAGGCACGCCGTCCGGTGGTCTCGATCTTCATCGGCGGCGGCACCCCCAGCCTGCTCCCGGGGTCAGCGGTGGCCCGCCTGCTCGACGGCGTACGGGCGCGCCTGACGCTCGCCCCCGATGCCGAGATCAGCCTCGAGGCCAACCCCGGTACCGCCGAGGCGCGGCGCTTCGCCGCCTATCGCGAGGCCGGGGTCAACCGGCTCTCGATCGGGGTGCAGAGCCTGGAGGCCGAGCGGCTCGTCGCGCTCGGGCGCATCCACTCCCCGGAGGAGGCGCGCGCGGCGGTGACGATGGCGCGCGCGGCGGGCTTCGACAACCTCAACCTCGACCTGATGTTCGGCCTCCCCGGACAGACCCCGTCGCTCGCGCGCGACGACCTCGAGGCAGCGCTCGCGCTCGCGCCCGAACACCTCTCCTACTACCAGCTCAGCCTGGAACCCGGTAGCGCCTTCCACGACGACCCGCCGCCGCTGCCCGACCCCGACCTGGTGGCCGACATCGCCGCCGCCGGGCAGGAACGGCTCGCCGCCGCCGGGCTGGCGCGCTACGAGGTCTCGGCCTACGCACGCGCGGGGCGGCGCTGCCGTCACAACCTCAACTACTGGCGCTTCGGCGACTATCTCGGCATCGGCGCCGGTGCCCACGCCAAGCTCTCGCGCTGGCGCGACGGACGGGTCGAACGGGTGTGGCGCGAGGCGCGCCTGGCCGACCCCGAGGCCTATCTGGGTGCCGCGCCCGAGGCGCTGATCGCGGAGCGGCGGGTGCTCGATGCCGATGACCTGATCGTCGAGTTCGCGCTCAACGCGCTGCGGCTGGTCGAGGGCTTTGCGCCGGCGGACTTCGTCCGCGCCACCGGGCTACCGGTGACGCGCCTGGCCGCCCCGCTCGAACGTGCGCGCGCGCTGGGACTGATCGAGCCCGATCCGGCTCGGGTGGTACCGAGCGCGCGCGGGCGCGACTTCCTCGACGATCTGGTCGGGCTGTTCGTCCCGGGGGACGACTGAGCCGCCCTCAGGGCAGCAGGGTCGAGCCCGGCAGCAGGGTCTCGAACAGCTCCACCACCTCCAGGTTGATCGCCTCGGGCATGCCGTCGAGCGCCGAGTCGACCAGCCCGAGCGCGCGTGCCTGGGCGTGCAGCAGCTCGGCGTCGGGCGCGCGCCCCTCGAGCAGACAATCGCGCAGCTCGCGGGCGATGCGCTCGGCGGCGCCGAGGATGGCGGCGTCGCGTGTCCGCTCGGCGGTGCTCGCGCGCTCCGGGTGGAGGCGGCAGGCGATCGGCTCGCGGATCGATTCGGGGAAGTGCCAGTGCGCGAGCAGCGCCGCGCTCACCGCGTCGGCGTCGAAGCCGAATTCGGCGCGCTCGGCCTCGGTGAGCGTCGCGCCCTTGGTGTCGACCTGCTCGAGTACCCGCAGATAGCGCTCGGGGCAGCGCGCGAAGAACACCAGCCGTCCCAGCCCGTGCAGCAGCCCGGTGATGAACAGCCGCTCGCCGTCGTGCCTGCCGCTACGCATCACGAGCTGGCGCGCGGCGATCGCGCAGGCGATGGCATGGAGCCAGAAGCGTTCCATGTTCACCCGCTCCGGCGGCAACCCCTTGAACATCTCCACCGCGCAGGTGGCGAACACCAGATCGCGCAGTGCGCGATAGCCGATCAGTCCGATCGCCTGACCGACCGTCTCCACCGCCTGTACCTGGCTGCGCCCGGCGCTGTTGACCAGCCGCAGCAACCGCGCCGAGAGCGCGGGATCGCAGCGCATCACCTCGGCGAGATCGGCTGGGGTGGTCTCGGGGTGGTCGATCAACTGATTGAGCCGCAGCGCGACCTCGGGCAGGGAGAACAGGGTGTCGATATCGCGGACCAGGGTATCGGGGTGCATGTGACTCGGCTCCGGCTGCGGTGACGGGGCGCGTGTCCGGCGCGGGGCCGCACGCGCGTGCGCTCCTCTGGCCCCAGGTCCTTGTGCACCCTGGGTCGGGCGGTGGTGACGCGCCGGGGTGCGTGCTGGAGCCGTCGGCTCAAACATACTGGATGCGCCGGGGCTGTGGTAGGGGCGGTGGTCGGTGTCAGCCGCCGGCGAGGCGGCGATAGAGCGCGAGATACTGATCCATGATCACCGCGCGGCCGAACTCGTGCTCGACCCGCTCGCGCCCGCGCGCCACCAGCGCGGCGCGCAGCGTCTCGTCGCCGAGGGTCTCGCGGATGCCGGTGGCGAGCGCCGCGGCGTCGGCGCAGGGCACGCACCAGGCGTCCTCGCCGTGACGGGTGAGTTCGCGCGCGCCGCGGAACTCGGCGGTGACCAGGGGGCGCCCCCAGCTCCAGGCCTCGAGGATGACGTTGCCCAGGGTCTCGGCCTCGAGCGAGGGGAAGACCACCAGATCGGCCAGTTGCAGATAGGGTCGGGGATCGCGCTGCCAGCCGGCCCAGACGATGCGTTCCTCCTGACCGAGCTGGCGCGCCTGGGCGCGCAGCGGTTCGGCCAGCGGGCCGTCGCCGACCATCACCAGACGCAGCGCTCGTCCGGCGATGCGCTCGGGCAGCGCCGCGAGCGCCGCGAGCAGGTGGGCCTGCCCCTTGACCGGGACGAAGCGCCCGAGCGTGACCAGCACCCAGGCGTCATCGGGGATGGCGTGATGCGCGCGCAGCGCCGCGACCGTGTCGGCTGCGACCGGCACCGCCGGGTCGGCGAAGTTGTAGATGTGATGGACGCGGTCGGCGGGCAGCCCCTGGCGCACCATCCAGTCGCACAGCCCGCGGGTGTTGCCGATCCAGCCGTGGGCATGGCGATAGGGCGAGAGCTTGTAGTAGCCGCCGAGCCGGGCGAGATGGATCGGGCCGCCGCGCGGCGAGAGCCGCGTCAGCCGGGTGGCGCGTCCCATGTAGGTCTGCACGATCTCGGGACGGCGCCGCGCGATCAGCCGCGAGAGGGCATGGCGCGAATAGGGGTCCCAGGTGGTGAGGAAGGGCAGGCGGTGACAGGCCAGAGCGCCGAGCGGGTGGCCGTCGAGCGCGCTGTCGCGGCGGATCGCCAGCTCCGCCGGCGCACCGCGCTCGGCGAGCGCCTCGGCGAAGCGGATGAACCAACGCTCGGCGCCACCGAGCGCCTTGCTGGCGACGATCTGCAGACTACTGGGGTCGGACATGCGGAATTCCTGAGGTCGAATCGGCTCGGACCGCGAGCGCAAGGGAAGGATCGAGCCGCGAAAGATTGAACCGCAAAGGCGCGAAGGACGCGAAGGGATCGAAAGTGCGCCTTTGCTCGGTGTTCAGCACGCCTTCATGCCTGATCGCGGTCTTTGCGGGTCGATGGTTGTTCGGTAAAGACGCCGAACCCAGCGGCGATCCCGCCGCGTGCTCGGCGTCTTCTCGCAGCCGTCATGGCCTGCGGTACTGGCGACTGGAGGCTGGGGGCCGGTCGCTGTCGGCGCTTGCGCCTGCCACTGAGCCTTGCCGTGACGCTTGATCCAGGCGCCGAGTCCGCGAAGCCGCGCATCCCTTTGCGCACTTCGCGCCTTTGCGGTTGTCATCTTCACGGTCGCCGGGCTTTTCGGGCACGTTTGATACCGGCGCGAAGTGCACAAAGACGATCATTCCTTTGTGCGCTTCGCGTCTTTGCGGTTGTGATTCCCAGCGCGCTCGGCGAGCAGTTCGCGGTAGACGGCGAGGTTGCCCTCGACCATGCCGTCGATGGAGAAGTCGCGGCGCATCAGCGCCTGACCGCCGGCGCCGAGCGCACGGCGACGCGCCGGGTCGGCGAGCAGGGCGCTGATCGCCGTGGCCAGCGCCTCGGCGTCGCCCGGCTCGACCAGTACCCCGTTCTCGCCGTCGCGCACCGCCTCGGGGATGCCGCCGGCGCGGCTGGCGACGATCGGTACCCCGGCGCTCGCCGCCTGCAGTAGCGACACCCCCAGTCCCTCCATCAGCGCCGGGTGCACCACCAGATCGAGACAGGGCAGGATCTCGGCGAGGTCGTCGCGGAAGCCGCACAGATGGACCCGGCCCTGCAGCCCCAGCGCGTCGATACGCTCGGCCAGCGCCGCCGCCTCCGGTCCCTGACCGAAGCAGCAGAGGTGCAGCCGGGGGTGGCGCGCGATCAGCGCGGGCAGGGTCTCGAGCAGGATCGCATGGCCCTTGCGCCGGATCAGCTGGGCGATCACCCCGACCATCAGCGCGTCGGCGGGTAGCCCGAGCCGGGCGGTGATCAGCGCCCGCGCGCAGGGCCCGGCATAGGGTGCGGGGTCGATCGCGCTGCGCACCACGCGCAGCCTGTCGGCCGCCAGCCCCTCGTCGCTCAGCACCCGGGCGATGCCCTCGGAGATGGCCACCACGCGGTCGTGCAGCCGGTACTTGAGCGCCACCAGCCAGCGCGGCTCGGGGTTGTCGACGCGGCGGGTGTGGATCACCGGCACCCCGCGCAGCCGCGCGGCGATGCCGCCCATGACGTCGGCGCCGATGCGGCTGTGCAGGTGTACCAGGTCGGGCCGGGTGCGGTCGATCAGCCGCGCCAGCCGCGCGGCCATCAGCAGGTCGGCGTCGCCGTGCATCGGCATGCCGTGGACCTCGGCCACCGGGGCCGCGGCCCGGGCCAGGTCGCAGCCGCGCGGACAGGCGAGCAGGTTGTGATGACCGCGCGCGTGCAGTCCGCGCAGCAGGTGCAGCACCTGGAAGGCGCCGCCGTAGAGATGACGCCCGCCCTCGACGTGGAGGACGCGCAATGTCCGCTCAGGGTTCGGCTCAGTCATCGGCGAGCAGCTCGCGGGCGGCCTCGACCACCGCCTCGACGGTGATCTCGCGCATGCAGTCGAAGCGCCCCTCACAGCTCGGATGGCGCTTGCACGGTGAGCAGGGGCGCGGGTGATAGAGCACCCGGGCGTTGTCGCGGGTGGTGTCGAGATAGGGACAGGTCGAGCCGAACAACAGCAGGCTCGGGGTGTTCATGGCGATGCCGATGTGGCCGAGCCCGGTGTCGACCGCCACCGCGAGCGCTGCGCGGTCGATCAGCGCGGCGGCCTCGGTGAGGCTGGTGGCGCCGGCGAGATCGAGCAGCGGCGCCTTGCAGCGCGCGACGATCCGCGCCGCCGCCGCGCGGTCGCCGGGGCCGCCGAGCAGTACCGGGACGAGCCCCAGCTCCTGGTGCAGCCGTTCGGCGAGGTCCGCCCAGCGCGACTCGATCCAGTGCTTCTGGGGCCGGGTGGTGAAGGGGCTGAGCGCGACCAGCCGCGCCCCGGCCCCGGCCGGCGCGACCAGCTCGGCGACGCGCGCGCGCTCGGCCTCGCCATGGTGCACCGCCATCGCGAAGGGCTCGACGGCGAGATCGAGGGTCCGGGCCAGGTGCAGATACTCGGAGCCGATGCGCTTGTAGGGACCGTCGCGCGCCACGGTGTGGGTCATCAGCCACTGGCTGCCCTCGCGCGAGCCCAGACCGATGCGCTCGGGCGCGCCGCTGAACCAGGTCAGCATGCCGCTCTTGAGCAGCCCCTGGAGGTCGATGGCGCGATCGAAGCGGCGCGCGCGCAACTCGGCGCGCATCGCGCGCAGCTCGCGCGCGAGCGTGCCCAGGCGACGCTCGCGCACCAGTCTGCGCCAGCGGTTGATCGGGCAGGGGATCACCTCGTCGAGGTCGGGGTGCTGGGCGAGCAGCGGCGCGCACTCGGGTTGGACCAGCCAGGCGATGTGGGCGTGTGGATGACTGCGGCGCAGTGCCGCGACCAGCGGCGAGGCGAAGACCACGTCGCCGATGGCCGAGAGGCGCACCAGCAGGATGCGCGGGGCGTTGGGATCTGGGCTTGGTGACATGTCGGTTGATCGGGTTCGGCGCAACGATGGTGTCCGGCCGGGGCGACCGGCGGGGTTGCTGATGGTCGTTATGATCCCAGAAATCGCCGGGCGCCGCGCGGCTGTCCGGACCCCGCCGGTTTTCGCCATAATGATGTCCATCCCGCCGGCCACGCGTCGGCCCACCGCCAGCCTCCGGACCCCGAGCATGACCCCAGCGACCCCCAGCCAGCCGAGCCCCCGCCCCGTGTGTCTCTTCATCCCCAGCTTCGGCGACGGCGGGGTGGAGCGGATGATGGTCAACATCGCCCGCGGGATCGCCGGGCACGGCCATCCGGTCGACTTCGTGGTCAACGACGCCGGGGCGCCCTTCGTCGACACCCTGCCGCCCGAGGTGCGGGTGCACGTGCTCGCGGCGAGCGGGCTGCGCGCGCGCACCCGTTTTCTCGCCGAGCTGGTCGCGCGCACCCGCCCGGCGGCGGTGCTCACCGCCAAGACCCGCGACGACCGGGTCGCGCTCGCGGTCAAGCGTCGGCTCGGCGGCGACACCCGCTACGTGCTGCGTCCCGGCACCGCGATGAGCGAGCGCTGGCGCGCCCGCGGCAAGGGCTGGCTGTGGCGCTGGCGCGAGACGCGCCGGCTGCGCGCGCTCTATCGTCGCGCCGACGCGGTGGTGGCGGTCTCCGACGGCGTGGCCGAGGACATCGTCGCCATCACCGGCATCCCGCGCGAGCGGGTGCGGGTGATCCGCAACCCCAACATCACCCCGGAACTGGCGGCACTGGCCGCGGCCGAGGTCGATCACCCCTGGTTCGCGCCCGGCGCCGAGCCGGTGATCATGGGGGTCGGTGGGCTGCGTACCCAGAAGGATTTCGAGACGCTGATCCGCGCCTTCGCCCGGGTGCGCGAGACACGCCCGTGTCGGCTGCTGATCCTCGGCGAGGGCCGTCAGCGCGAGCGCTTGCTGCGTCTGGCCGCCGAGCTGGGGGTGGCGGAGGCGGTGGCGTTGCCCGGGTTCGCGTCCAACCCCTATCGCTTCCTCGCCCGCGCCGCGCTGTTCGCGTTGTCCTCGCGTTGGGAGGGTTCGCCCAACGTGCTCACCGAGGCGCTCGCGCTCGGCACCCCGGTGGTCGCCACCGACTGTCGCAGCGGTCCGCGCGAGATCACCCGTGGCGGCGAGTACGGCCCGCTGGTCGCCGTCGGCGACGTCGCGGCCCTGGCCGAGGCGATCGAGCGCACCCTCGATCGGCCGCTGCCCGCCGAGCGGTTGCGCGAGGCAGTCGCCGAGTACCGTCTGGAGACCAGCGCCGGGCGCTATCTGGAGGTCTTCGGGCTGCGCTAGCCGGGCGCAGTCCGCCAATCGCGACCGCTGCCGACACCGGACTCGGCATCGGCGCGCGCCGCTGCCGCGCTGGTGCCGCGACCGTGGTGGCCGCAGTGCGCGCACTCGAGCAGATGGAAGCGCTCGGCGAGTCGATAGTGGGCGAGGTGGGGCTGGCCGCACTGCGGACAGGTCTCGGTGCCGACCCGACTGCGCGCCTTGTGCGCCTGCTCGGCGTCGCGGATGAGCTGGTGCAGCGCCGCCTTGGAGCGTCGGCAGGCCTGGGCCTTGGGACCCTGGCTGAGTTGTTCGAGGATCAGCGACTCCGGGGTCGCGCTGCCGCGGATGCCGTAAGCACCGGGGGCCGGGTGGGACGTCTCCGGGGTGTCGTCGCGTGGTTCTTTGGGGGAAGTCATGACGATTCCTGGCTGGTCGATGTTGACGGATGATCGGGGTGCGAACGGTCGGTGGCAAGTCGCACCGAGCGTCTCGTCAATGCTGGTCCTGCGTTCGTTCGTGGTGCTGCTATGCTTAACGCTCTGGACCCGATGGTGTTCCGATCGCAACCGCAGGAGCCTGTGTATGAGCAAGCGCATCACGACCGTCGCCGCGGCCTGTCTGGCCGCCGGTATCGGCCTGCCCCAGGGCGGCGAGGCCTGTACCCGCACCCTCTATGTCGGCGACGACGAGACGGTGATCACCGGTCGCAACATGGACTGGATGCAGTCGATGGAGACCGCGCTCTGGGTGTTCCCGCGCGGCATGGCGCGCGATGGCCGGGCGGGACCGGACTCGCCGAGCTGGGTGTCGAAGTACGGCAGCCTGGTCGCCTCGTCCTACGATCTGGCAACCAGTGACGGCATGAACGAGAAGGGGCTGGTGGCCAACCTGCTCTATCTGGCCGAGTCCGACTACGGTGAGGACGCCGCGCTGCCGCCGCTCTCGATCGCGCTCTGGGCGCAGTACGCGCTCGACAACTACGCCACCGTCGCCGAGGCGGTGCAGGGGCTGACCGAGCAGCCGCTGCGGGTGGTCGCCAAGGATCTGCCCAACGGCAAGCCCGCCGCGCTCCATCTCTCGCTCTCCGACCCCAGTGGCGATTCGGCGATCTTCGAGTACCTCGACGGCGAATTGGTCGTCCATCACGGCCCCGAGTACCGGGTGATGACCAACTCGCCGCCCTATGCCGAGCAGCTGGCGATCGATACCTATTGGCAGGGGGTCGGCGGTATGGCCTTCCTGCCCGGCACGGTGCGCGCCGCCGATCGCTATGCGCGCGCCTCCTTCCTGCTCGATGCGGTGCCCAAGTCGCTCGACGACGACTATCTCGACGCCGTGCCCAATCGTACCTATGCCAACCAGGCCGTCGCCCAGGTGCTCTCGGTGCAGCGCGCCGTCTCGGTGCCGTTGGGCATCAGCGTCGAGCACCAGCCCAACCTCGCCTCGACCCTGTGGTCGGTGGCCGCCGACCAGAAGAATCGGGTCTATTACTTCTCCTCGGCGACCACGCCCAACACCTTCTGGGTCGCGCTCGACGACCTCGATTTCTCGCCCGGGGCCGAGGTCAAGACCCTGCCGGTCGACGGCGGCTATGTCTATGCCGGCAACGCCGCCGCGCATTTCACCGCCGCCGAGCCCTTCACCTTCATGGACGCCTCCGGCAGCGACTGAGCCGGTGCGCCGGGGCCAGCGCGCCCCGGCGCGCGCCCTCAGTGGGCGAAGCTGGGCGCGGGCGGCGCCGGGTCGTGTGCGCGTAACCCCTCGAAGTGGGCGACAGCCTTGGCGAGGTCGGCGAGCAGCAGCTCGGCGAGGTCGGCGCTGAAGCCCTCGCGCACCACCACGCGCAGCACCGCGACCGACTCGGCGTGCTCGGGCATGGTGTAGGCGGGTACCTGCCAGCCGCTCTCGCGCAGCTTGTGGGAGATGTCGAAGACGCTGTAGTCGGTGATCTCGTCGCGCAGCTTGAAGGCGAACACCGGGATGGTGCTGGCGTCGCTGACCAGCTCGAAGGGGCCGAGGTCGGCGACGTTGCGCGCCAGTTCGGTGGCCACCTCGCGCAGTGCCGTCATCACCTGGGTGTAGCCGGCGCGCCCCAGACGCAGGAAGTTGTAGTACTGCCCCACCACCTGGTTGCCGGGGCGGGAGAAGTTGAGGGTAAAGGTCGGCATGTCGCCGCCGAGATAGTTGACCCGGAAGATCAGCTCCTCGGGCAGGTCCTCGTGGCCGCGCCACACCACCCAGCCGACGCCGGGATAGACCAGGCCGTACTTGTGCCCGGAGACGTTGATCGACTTGACCAGCGGCAGGCGGAAGTCCCACACCAGCTCGGGGTCGAGGAAGGGGGCGACGAAGCCGCCGCTGGCGGCGTCGACGTGCATCGGGATTTCCCAGCCGGTGGTGGCGTTCTGCGCCTCCAGCGCGGCGTGGATCGCTTCGATCGGCTCGTACTCCCCGGTGAAGGTGGTGCCGAGGATGGCGACCACGCCGATGGTGTGCGCGTCGGTGCGGGCGATCACCTCCTCCGGGGTAATGACATAGCGCCCCTTCTCCATCGGGATGTAGCGCGGCTCGACGTCCCAGTAACGGCAGAACTTCTCCCAAACCACCTGGACATTAGCCCCGAGGATCAGGTTGGGACGGTGGGTATCCTCGCCGCGGGCGCGGCGACGCGCGCGCCAGCGCCACTTCAGCGCCATTCCGGCGAGCATCACCGCCTCGCTCGAGCCGATCGCCGAGGCGCCGATCCCCTGCTCGGGGGCGTGGAAGAGGTCGGAGACGATGTTGACGCAGCGCGCCTCGATCTCGGCGGTGCGCGGGTACTCGTCCTTGTCGATCAGGTTCTTGTCGAAGGCCTCGGCCATCAGCCGCTCGGCCTGGGGTTCCATCCAGGTGGTGACGAAGGTCGCCAGGTTGAGCCGGGCATTGCCGTCGAGCATCAGCTCGTCGTGGATCAGGTCATAGACCGTCTCGGGCTCGATCTCGTGCTCCGGCAGACGGTATCGCGGCACCGCCTCCAGCATGCGTCGCCGCGCATAGGCCGGCGCGAGCAGTGCATCCTGCTCCTCCGGGCTGATCGACTCGATCTTTCGCGTCACCATCGCCAATCCCTCCATCGCCACCGCCCCGGGGTTCGGGGCGCTAGGTGCAAGCGTAGTCAATGGTGCGCGGGTCGCCCGTCGGTGTGCATTCGGATCGGGCAAAGGGGCCGCAGTCGACTGAATCCGTTGTGGAAAGTTTGCCTTCCGCCGCCGCCCCGGCCATACTGCCGCCGCCCCTGAGTTGCAGCGTGGCGTCAGCGACGTTCAGCGTCGCACGTCACCCTCTTCCAACCCCGAAACGAGTCCATCCGCCGTGCCCATCGAGCTATTCTGGCTGCTCCTGCCGTGGAGCCTCGCGTTCATCTTTCTCGGTCGGTTGCGCGCCTGCCCGCCGCTGACGCGTCCGGTCGGTGGGGGCAAGGTGTCGGTGATCATCCCGGCGCGCAACGAACAGTCGCGGTTACCGCCGCTGCTCGCCTCGCTGCGCGCGCAGGACCACGCCGAGTACGAGGTCATCGTCGTCGACGACAATTCCACCGACGCCACCGCGGCGCTGGCGCGTGCCGCCGGAGCGAAGACCTTGTGTCTCGGCGAGTTGCCGCCCGGCTGGCTCGGCAAGCCCCATGCCTGCTGGGTCGGGGCGCAGGCGGCGAGCGGCGACCTGCTGGTCTTTCTCGACGCCGACACCGAGCTCGAACCCGCCGGACTGCGGCGCATCGCCGCCACCCATGCCGCGCGTGGCGGGCTGGTCTCGGTGCAGCCCTATCACCGCATGGTCGCGGCCTACGAGCGGCTGTCGTCGATCTTCTTCGTCATCATGATGGCGAGCATCCGCTCCTTCACCCTGGCCGGCGACGCGCTGCGCGCCAACGGCAGCTTCGGTCCCTGCATGGTGTGCTCGCGCGCGGATTATTTCCGCACCGGCGGGCATCGTCTGGTGCGCGCCGAGATCGTCGATGACGTGGCGCTGGCGCGCGAGATGGCGCGACGCGGCGTGCCGACCTCGAACTTCATCGGCGCCGGCACCATCGCCTTTCGCATGTATCCCGACGGGGTGCGCGATCTCGCCGACGGCTGGACCAAGAACCTCGCGCGCGGGGCGATGACCACCGGTCCGCTGATGCTGCTGATGACCACCTACTGGATCTATGGCGCGGTGGCCGCCGTCGACGCCTCGCTGGGCTGGGCGAGCCAGGGGCTGTCGACCTGGGTGGTCGCGGGGCTGATCGCCTACGCGGCCTATGTCGCGCAGCTGTGGTGGCTGTTGCGCCGGCTCGGCAACTTCGGGCTGGCCACGGCGCTCACCTATCCGGTCTCACTGGCCTTCTTCGTCGCGGTCTTCTTCCGCTCGCTCTATCGCACCCTGGTGTGCAACAGCGTGCGCTGGAAGGGGCGCTCGATCGCGGTGCGCACGCCGGGCTAGGAGCGCGATCGCGCGCAGCAGCCGCGCGCGGTTGTAGCGCTGCACCAGGATGCAGGGGGCGTTGACCAGCGCACCATAGATCAGCATCGCCACGCCGACCGGCCAGGGGGTCCAGACGAAGAAGCTCAGCGCCATCGCCCAGGTCAGCCAGTGCGAGACCTCGGCGCGCGTGGTCTCGCGCACGAAGCGGTGCAGATAGGCGAGATCCTGACCCCGCAGGTTGCGCTTGGAGAAGCCGCCGGCATAGAAGGCCCCGGCCTCGGGCAGATGATCCTTCCACGTCTGGATGCCGAGCCGCTGATAGAGCCGACCGTCCAGCTCCCAGCGATAGCTGCGACCGAGCAGCGGCAGCCCGGCGAGCAGGCGCTCGGGCAGGCGATGCGCCAGATAGCCCGCCCCGAAGTGGATCGACAGCCAGATCAGGGCATAGAGCGCGATGGTCGTCAGCACGGCGGGGAGTCTCGCGGTAGTGGGGGAGGGGCGGCATCTTAGAGGCGTTCGGCGAGCGCGACCAGCCTTGAACCCAGGACGCGCGGCCCTCAGAGAGCACGGGTCGGCGCGCGCTGGCCGCTCTCCATGCCGGGCGCGAGGGCGCCATCACACGAGGAGGTATCGATTATGCGGGTTCAACCCCTGTTGCTGGTCGTCGTCACCGGGCTGTGGGCGCTCCCGGCCACCGCCGACTGGACCGACGCGCGCTGCGAGATCTACCCCAAGGGTGAGGACCGTGCCGAGCAGACGCTTCCCTGTACCTTCAGCCAGCGCCAGGGCTATGTGACCATCACCCGCGAGGACGGCGTGGTGCACGAGCTGGCGCCGAGCGGTGAGGCGGTGGGCAACTTCCGCGATCAGGCGGGCCGCCCGGTCTATCGCCAGAGCGGGCTCGGCGACCAGGGGCTGATCTTCCGCTTCCCCGACGAGAGCCTCTATGTCTACTGGGATCGCGGCCCGACGACGACCGCCGCGGACAACCCGACCTGGCCCTTCTCCACCGCCGACTACGACGCCACCACGCTGCTGCGCTGTCGCGCCCTCACCGCCGAGGCGTTCGGCCAGTGCCCGGCCGGCATCCTGCGCATGGACGAGGGCCAGGCCTCGATCGTGGTGCAGAGCCCAGCCGGTGAGCAGTTCACCATCAACTTCATGACCGGCTACGTCAACGCCACCAACCGCAGCGTCGAGGCCTCGCGCGATGGCGATACCTGGACCGTCGTCATCGACGGCCAGGAGGTCTATGAGGTGCCACTCGCCGCGATCGAGGGAGGCTGAGGCGATGAGATATCCGACCATTCTGCTGATCGCGCTGCTGTGCAGCGTTAGCTCGCTGGCGCTGGCCGAGTCCTCGCCCCTGGCGGGGACGGCCTGGAGGCTGGTCGAGATCCAGTCGATGGACGATCAGGTCTATGTCCCCGAGGAGGGCGCCGAGTACAGTCTCGAACTGCGCGATGACGGCATGGTGGCCATTCGCGCCGACTGCCAGCTCGGTACCGGCACCTGGGCGTCGGACGCGCCCGGTCAGCTGCGCTTCGGCGCCATCGCGACGACCCGGGCGCTGTGCCCGCCAGGCTCCCTGTCCGAGCGCTATCTGGCGCAGTTCCAGTGGGTGCGGAGCTATGTCATCGAGGGCGGACACCTCTTCCTCGCCACCATGGCCGACGGTTCCATCATCGAGCTGGCGCCGCTCGAGCCCCCGGCACCGGTCGCGACCCTCTTCGGCGAGTCGCTGCGCGACGTCGATGCCACGCAGCTCCAGGAGATCATCCTCGGGCGCCTGTTCGAGCACTATGCCGACGAGCAGGGTATCGTCGCCGAGCCAGAGGAGATCGCCGCCCTGCTCGAACGGCTGCGCGCCGGTCGGGCGGCGGCGGGACTGGATGCCGAGACCAGGTTGAGCCCGGAGGAGCGTGAACAACTGGCGGTCATGCAGCGCGACATGGCCCGCGCGCTGATCCGTCACTGGAAGGTCAACCGTGCACTCCACCAAGAGTACGGCGGGCGCATCATCTATCAACAGCTCGGCCCGGAACCGCTCGATGCCTATCGCGCCTTCCTCGACGCGCAACAGACCGCGGGCGCCTTCAGCATCCACGACCCCGCCCTGGCCGAGGCGTTCTGGCGCTACTTCACCGATGAGTCGATCCACGACTTCATGCCCCCGGGCAGCGACGACGAGACGCAGGCGTTCGCCGTCCCGCCCTGGGGGCGTTGAGCCGGTGTGCGCTGATCGGTGAAGGCTCGGCAAGGCGCGACAGGGCGTCGTGATGTCCACCAGAACGGCGCCGAGCCGTCGTGCGGTCTCAGATGAGCCGGACCTCGGGCAGGCGCTTGGCCGGCCTCAGGCCGCCAGCCCCCGCCCCGGCCCGAACAGCGTCCTGGCCCGCCCGACACCCCGCAGATAACGACACTCCCGGCGCGCGGCGAGTGCCGTCAGCCGCTCTGGCGCACCGATCGCGGCACCAAACCCCTTGAGTAGGAAACCCGCGTGCTCGACGAAGCGCTCCGGCGCGATCCCGAGCCGGGAGAGGATCTCGGGCAACTCCGCCGGGATCGCCCCGCGCTTGCGTGGATGCAGGGCGCGACCGAGCGAGTCGACCAGGGTCAGATAGTCGTCGAAGGTGAAGGGGATCGACGCGGGGATCTCGGCGGGGTTGCCGAAGGGCAGTAGTGGGGCAGGGGGAAGGCGATCGAAGACGGTCTCCCAGAGGGTGACGCTGCGGGCGTCTGGATTCGGTGAGGCGTTGCCCGCGGCCTCGGGCGATGTGGATATGTGACTGGCTGGAGAGGCGCCGTCAGCCTCGGAGGGCGTGATCGTCTTTAGCTGGGGAATCGGTCGTTGCAAGTCGGGATGGACGTCTGGTGGTGCTTGTTGCTCAGCAGCTGAGCCGTGCGCTATGTCGAGCTGCTGTCCGGTCATCGTGCCCTCGTCGCCCGCCCGCAAGCCCGCAATCCGCGCCGCAATCCCGGTATGCGCACTCTCCTCCGGCGTCTCCGCGATCCCCGCCCGGATCGGGTTGAGATCGACATAGGCCATCACCGCCAGCAGCGCCGTCTCGTCGAGGATTGCCTGCGAACGAAAGCGCCCCTCCCAGAACCGCCCGCGTACCCCATCCTCCCGATTCGCCGCCCGCGCGATTGACTCGTTCAACACCCGCATGAACCAGGAGAGATCCGCCAACCGCGCCCGGTAGGTCGCAACCAACCCCGCGACCCCATCCAGCTCCGCCTCGGTCATCCCCACCCGCGTCGCCGGCGACAAGAACCGCTCCACCACCATCGGCCCCCGGAACAGACACCGCCAGCGCCGCAGCACCTCGGCATCCGACCACCCCGCCGCTCGATCCGCATCCACCCGCACCACCAGATGCACGTGATTGCTCATCACCGCATAGGCCGCCACATCGATCGCGAACACCCCCGCGAGCTGGCGCAACCGCAACTCCACCCACCCGCGCCGATGCTCGAAACTCCGTCCCGTCAGCCGATCGAAGCCACACAGATACGCCCGGCGCACGCAGCGCGTGACGACGTGATACCAGGGCGTATCGGACAAGGAGACGAGCGCGGCGCGGGGACGGGTCATGGGGCATCTCCGCTGCAGGTGTTGGGAGAAGCGTAGAAGAGGGCCTTGGGAGCGTCAACGGTAAGTGGGTGTCCCTTTGCTTCGCATAGGCGCTCCAGAAATCTGTGTAGACGGGAGCGGAAGTCTGATATTGCGCTGGGATGGAATCCCACAGCGCCTGTGCGGAGCGCTCCGTACGATCGCCAACATGGACCCCGACGATACGCCGAGTCAGGCGATCCATGGCGAGCCAGATCCATTGTTTGTTCAGGCGTTTTCCGACAAAGGACCACAGTTCGTCGCACTCCAGGATTACTCCGTAGGGTGTGGTGTTTTTTTTAGCGCGACCTGACTTAGCGCGACCTGACGAGGGACCTTCTTGTACTTCTCGTTCACGTAGCTCTGCAGCCAAGCCTCGGAGACCTTCACCGCACGGGCAATTCCGGCCAGGGAGATTTTTTCCAGCAGCAACCGATCGATCAGTTCGCGGGTTTCCTGAGAAACTGGCCCCTTGGCAGGATGGAGAACGAACTGGCGACCGCAATCTTGACACTTGTACAACTGCTTTTTCAGCCGGTTGAATCCATTTTTGGTCACATGATTGGAGTGACACTGCGGACATGTCGGATACATCGTCTTCACCCTTAAAGCAAGAGACTCTGATCTTATCGAAGCCTATCGGTCAGGGCACCACCCAGATTCTCTAATTTCTGAACTAGACAGAATCTGCATAGCGTGTCTATGATTCGTGTACGCACCCTCGCTATCCTCAAAATTTCGCGATGTAGCCGTCCCAACCAACCACGCATACACGAACTGAGACTAGGCCATGGACAACAACCCGTCAACCTATAGGGAAAAGGTACGGTCGTTTTGGCACCGGTACGTGCAAAAGGTCGGAGAATCAGGGGTTAAGCCTCCGTTCGACCGCTGGATGGTGCGGCGTGCGGAGCAGTACATCGCGG